>JADGRG010000145.1 GCA_017881145.1 Sandaracinaceae bacterium
GCGGACGAGATCATGGGGCACTTGCGCACTGCGATGGAGGAGTTGGAGGGGCTCAGTGCGCTTCTCACCAACGACGAGGTCGCATCGTGAGCCGAGGGGCTGGTGACTTGCCGCCTGGCTGGCGACGTGTCGCGCTGTCCGAAGTCGCTGATCACTCGCTCGGGAAGATGCTCGACCACCAGAAGCACACGCGAGGCAAGCGTCTGCCCTATCTGCGCAACATTAACGTGCAGTGGGAGCGAATCGACACGCACGACATTTCGGAGATGTTCTTCGAAGACGATGAGCTTGATCGATTCGGGCTTCGCGCTGGCGATCTCCTCATCTGCGAGGGCGGCGAACCAGGTCGCTGCGCCATCTGGGATGGCCGAGTCCCTCAAATGCAGTACCAGAAGGCTTTGCATCGAGTCCGACCGTCAGCTGAGCTGGTATCGGAGTATTTGCAGTACCAGCTGAAACACGATGCTGGGTCCGGTGCGCTCGACGAGTGCTTCACCGGCACGACGATCAAGCATTTCACCGGCAGGAGCTTGGCGCGGTACGAGCTACGGCTGGCGCCGCTGCCAGAACAACGCCGCATCGTCGCGAAGATCGAAGCGCTCACGCAGAAGAGCCGGCGTGCGAAGGAAGCTCTCGATGCGATTCCGCCGCTGCTCGAACGCTTTCGCCAGTCGGTCCTGGCGTCGGCCTTTCGCGGCGACCTCACCAAAGACTGGCGAGCCGAACACCCCGAAGTGGAGCCCGCCGAAGAGCTGCTCAAACGCATCCGCGAAGAACGCCGCAAACGCTGGGAAGAAGCCGAGCTGGCGAAGCTGAAAGCGAACGGCAAGACGCCGAAGGATGATCGGTGGAAGGAGAAGTACGAGGAGCCGGCGCCTGTGGAGGCGGAGGGGCTGCCGGAGTTGCCGGCGGGGTGGTGTTGGGCAACGGCTGCCGAGATCGTGGAGCCCGGCACCGATATCGTCTACGGGATCGTGCAGCCCGGGCCAGAGATCGCAGGCGGCGTCCCGTACGTTCGCGGCATGGATATTCAGGATGGGCGCATCCTGGAAGCGCAACTACATCGCACCTCTGCGGCGATCGCAAAGCGGTATGAGCGCGCATCTCTGCGAGGTGGGGACGTGTTGCTGGGCATCATTCGAGCGACGAAAGTTGCACCCGTTCCTGCGACGTTGGACGGTGCGAACATCACGCAGGGGACGGTGCGGCTCCGCCCGAGCGCCGTTATCACCACCGAGTTCCTCGCTGGTTTCCTTGATACGCCGTGGGCGCAGGAAGCTCTCCACGCGATGTACCGCGGGATTGATATGCCTGGGCTCAACGTTCGTGATGTGCGCCGGTTGCCAGTTGCGCTGGCCCCGTTGGCAGAACAACGCGTCATAGCGGCCACGCTCGGGCACCTTGAGACTCGACAGCGCACGCTTCGCGCAGCGGTAGCAGGCGCAGTCACCCGGCACGGCGTCATCGACCAGGCCATCCTCGCCAAGGCCTTCCGTGGTGAGCTGACGAACGGAGATCGGACATGAGCGGCATCTTCGATCGTTGCATCTACACGCGCACGGCCGTTGGAAGGATGCATGATGCAGCCAACGGTGACGGCAAGCTGCTGCTCGATCACGGCGCGCGCTGGACGAAGGCCCGCCAATGGCTGCACGAAGCGCGGGAGCGCGACCAGGACCTGCTTGTGATGCTTTCCGATGGCTACGACAAGAACGACGTGATCTACGTCGGCGTTGCCGAGCGCATTGTGGTCAACGAGCGTGGCACGAAGGCGTATCTCCGCGGGGTGAGACAGTTGCCAACCCCGCTGCGCATCACCCGCGTTCGACGAGCCACGAACCGGGAGCCGATTGCCCAGAACTACAGCTACCCGTACGCGTGCTGCATCACGCCGGATGAGTTGCTCGTCGCAGGTCCCTCAGTCCCCACGTACCTGCTCGCTTGGAACCCACGACGCGATCCGTGGGAGAACTTCGCGCAACAGGCTGCACGCACGGACCGCGGCGCGGGGATCGCAACACGATGGTCGTGTGGAACGACGCGCAACATGCCGACCGGCAGTCGCGTGTATCTGATGCACCTCGGCAAGGAGCCCAAAGGGATCATCGGGGTAGGCCGTGTCACGCACGCGCCCTTCGAGGATGCCCAGTGGGATGGTCAGCGACGGAACCATTCGGAGAAGAGCTGGCTTGTTGGCGTGCGCTTCGAGCACTTGGTCGCACCCGGTGCGGACGAGATGATCGACCTGGCGCAGCTAAAGCGTATCTCGCGCGCGACGAATTGGACCCCTCAAGCGTCGGGCATTCGCCTCGCCGGCGCCGTCGTGGGAAAGTTGGAAGCGCTGTGGACCATGCAAAGCGCGGATCCCGCGGAAGCCGATGAGTTGACCGCGCTCGAAGGTGAACCGAAGGCGCGCATGGTGATGCACCGACGACGCGAGCATCGGCTACGCGCGGCCAAGATAGCCGCGTTCTTGCGAGCGCACGCGCGGCTTGTCTGCGAGGTGCGAGGGTGCGAGTTTGATTTCGCCGCGACCTACGGTCCGCTGGGTGCTGGCTACGCGCAGGTGCACCACTTGAAGCCGCTCGCGGCGCGCGTGGTGAGCGAGAAGACACGGTTGTCGGACTTGGCGATCGTGTGCGCGAACTGCCACGCGATGGTCCACAAGGGTGGCGAGTGTCGGCCGCTCGCGGGGTTGATTCCGCGGCGACGGCTCGTCCGCGGCGCGCGCGACCGGCCGCGTCCGGTGGGCGTTCGCAATCAATGTCGCTAGCCTGACGAAGATACCACCCGTGCGCCTGCCCTACTGCTACGAACAGCTCTTGTCTAGGTTGGAGGATTCGACCAGCGGGCGTCGCTTGGCACTCCTCAGCGTTCACACGAAGATCGAGAAGTTCCTTCTGGCGGAGGTCCTCTTCAGCGTTGCGAAGCTTCGAGATTTCGAGTGCGTTCTCGAAGACCGACCCGGTCGGCGGGACCTCACTGTACGTCGCCGTTCCGACGGCTCGCTTGTCGAGTGGGTCGAAGCCAAAATGTGCTACTCGGATTGTGTAGCCCGCCTTCTCACGAACAAGGGCAACGCCGATGAATACTCCGCACTTCTCGCCAGCGACGCGAAGAAGCAGCGCACAGCGCCGCGTAGCACCGCTGAACTCACCACCATTCTCTTCGTCGTTCATCGAACGGAGCCCCATGCGAAGCATAAGTACTACCCGGGGTTCTCGAATCGCGGTGAACTTCCGGCGATTCGAATTCTTCGCGAGGCTCGCCGGTATTGCACGAAGGCGATCCCAGAGAAGACTGGCCGGCGGGTCGTTGAGGACTTTCGTGTGACGCTCGCCAGACACACGGTCCTACATTGTTTCGTCTATCGAGATCAGAGGCTGGCACGCTAAGGATTGCAGCTGACGAAGACACGTCGTTGATTTTCAGCCTGTGCCGCATTCGTGGCCCCACGACACCGTGGTACGCTGCCGGGACGTCGCGGGGCCGCGTGCCGCGCCACCGGGGCGGGGCGTGCGAGTTGCTCGGTCTCTTCGGAATTGATCGGCACGCGCTGTTTCCAGATCTGCGTGATTGGCAGGCAGCGTTCGGTACTCGGGTACACCTGGACGGTTGACTGCGTTCCCACCGCCGACGACGCCGTGACCTGCGGTCAAATGGTGATGCGCACGCCGGTCCGTTCGGTCAATCGTGCCGGCCGCCCGTCTTCATCACACCAGGTCCCGTCGGAAAGGTTGAACGATACAATCACGAGGTGAGCACGCGGTCCGCGCAGCGCATGCGTCACGATAGCCAGCCGGTACGCAACCTGATGTACACCACGCATCTGCCCATATTCGTTCGGCGTCAGCTCAACGATGGGCTCGGCGCCGGAGCAGCCCTTCACCTCCACAAGCAGCCTGGCCGCGCCGCGCGTTGCCTCGATGTCCCAGCCCACATTGTCGCCCTCGACAGAGCTGCACTTGTAACCCAGCTTCTTGAAGTGGCTGGTGACGTACTCTACTGCCGCTTTCTCGACTTTGGCGCGCAGGAGAGGGTTGGGCTGTCTCGGCGCACCGCGCTTGCCCACCTCGGTTCGCGGGGTTTCGACAGCCTCGATGGGTGTTGTTTTCGGGTTGTTGATGTACGCGCACAGATTGCGCACAAAGCTCTTCGCCGCGGGCTCATCGACATACCGTACGTTGCTCTGACCTAATCCCCATGCGTGACCGCGCGCACGTGGCACGGGGAACACGCGCTCGTCTGGCGCAAGCAGCACGCAATCGCGGACTTTCGCCGCCGCGCGGTACTCCCACCTGTGGCGCGGGCCACGCGCAGTGATTAGCTGCGAGTCGCGCGACACGCGAGCATTGCGGTACCAACCCACAACAACGCTACCGCCACCAGGGCGTCGCGCGGTGAACACAACAGTGACTCCGGCGAGCGACTCTCCACCGCCGTTCGCCGCGATCCTGCTCAGGTTGAGCGCTCCACCTCTCGGCGTTCGCACGTAGCCGTAGCAGCTCCCCTTGGTCGGCTGGAAATTCCATGCTTCACCGCCGTCTTCATTGTCCGTCACCCACTGACCACCGTTTACGAGGCGGTCGGTCGCGGTCTGGCCGCGGTAGCGGGTCATCCACGCCGTGTTGAACAGGACCAGGGAAGGCATTCGACCACTATACGGGAGGGCGAGGGTGTGCTGCGAGCCCGCTCGCGCGGACGGGGTGCGTGGGTACCCGAAGCGCGTGATAGTCTGCACACGGGGCCGTGGTGTCATAGGTCGCCCGGCCGAACGCCTCAGGCGGCGCTTCGCAGCCGAAGCCGAGAGCCGTGAGGGGGGTTCAGTGGAGATCAAGTCGTTCGTCGGACAAGTGGACGCCGCAGCGTACGGCAGTGCCGTTATCACAATCGTATGGAGCCGAGAGCGGTCCTCCGGCAAGCGTTACGTGATCTTCGGCCACGTCGAGTTGTTGCCGCACGAGTTTCCTCCGCCTCTAACAACGGACGAGTGGACCGACCGGCTCGGAGGAGATAGCGACCACTATCTCTACGGTCGTAGGATCGTGGTTGGGGCCGCGCTCGCGCTCGAATGGTACACGGCGGCAACGACCGGCGTCTGGACCAGACCGGCCGACGACGGGACGATCTCCGCGGTTTCCGCAGACGGAATGGAGCAACCTTTGCAGGCCATCGCGCAGGAGCCAACCTGGCCGAGCACGGTCATGCGCACCTCCGGCAAAGACCTGCTGCCGTTTGTGCCGAACACGCACGCGTGCCCGCGCGTGCACCACATCCTGTGCGAGGCGCCGGAGATATTTCAACTCTTCACGGATGAGGAACGCGGTCGCGCTGCTGAGATCATTCGGCAAAGGCTCTACTTCGATATCAAGAAACCTGGGCACCTCTGGCAATCCATCCATTTGACGGCGCCCGATCCCCGCATTCGTCGCGTTGAAACGACGCTCAACACTTCGACAGACGATTCGATTGATACCGCGGTTCAAGTGGCGCTCGTTCCGCGCGCTGGGGAAGACACTCGCGGCATCATGTTGCGCATCAAAGAGGTGCGAGAGACCGGACAACGGCTCTTGGCTCGTATCGAAGCGCCGGAGCGAGTTTTCCGTGCGCCGTTGACTGAGCCTATTGACCAAATCGTCGTAGAAGTCGAAGACGAAGCGCGTGGTCTTATCTACACCTCGGGCCCCCATCCGTTTCTCAGATCCATCCGGTTGCAGATGAGCATCGGAGGCAGCACGCGCCGAGTCGTCGCGCCGGCAAGACGACGATCGGCCGCCGTTCAGTACGACGTGACCGTTTCAGCTCCCGACAGGCCGATGATCATGGGCCATTCCCCTGCCATGACCGGCTCCAAACTCTTTCGCGATGCTGAGCGCGCGTTGACGGCGCTCACCAAGTCCGCTCAGCAATACTGGTTCGACGGCGATCCAAATATCGCGAGCGCGTTCGTTCGCGGCTTGCTTGGTCGCGCGCAGAAACGCGTCCGCGTGATTGACCTGTTCTTCGGAGCGGGCGAAGTCGCCCACTACTTGCCCGCGGTGGCGCACGCCGAATCCACGCTTGAAGTGCTCACCTCGCGCGAAGGCTTGGGGCGACGGTCCAAATTGACGGACGAAGCGGGTGGTTATCGCGAGCAGGCAGCTGCGCTGAGAGCGGAGGTTGAGAGATATGTCTCATCTCGGCTGATGAATCGAACACAGGTGCGCGTGATGACCGGCGCTCGCGCAGAAGTGCATGACCGATTCCTCTGCGTTGACGACGATATTTGGCTGGTCGGAAGCTCCTTCAACGAGTTCGGGAGCCGAGGAACGATGCTCGTGAAATTGCCAGAGCCTGATTCCGTAAGAACTAAGCTCGACGCGGCGTGGGATGGCGCGGTGACGCTGGAGAACGTGTTGGAGCCGCAGTCGTGACGACGCTGTACTTTGGTGGTTCTACCGGAGGTTCGACGCGGTTCCCGACGATCGGTGAGCTGAAGCTCCGCTGCGATGCAGAGCGCACGACCGCGATCGAGCCGATGTGGCAGTTCATCGAGTCGGTTGAGGCCGCGCAGTGGATGGTTTGGGTGCTTGATCTGCACTTCGACGAGATCGGTCTGCACCCGCTTGCCGACGCCTTGATGCTTTCGCGCGCGCAGGAGGTTCGTCTCCTGACGGGCAAGCTGAACGATCGACGCTCGTTCACAGAGTTGCTCCAACTAGCGAGGCAAGCAGCCGGCTTCGACCGTGGGAGTGAAGCGGTCTTCTGGTGCGACACGCTCAACAAGCGCGGGTATCCATTCCCGCACGATCGATTCGCGATCGCAGACGATGCGCTCTGGCACTTCGGACACACGGTCGGTGGTGCGGGCCGTCGCATGGTTGCCGCAAGTGGAGCCTGGGATGCACCCGCTACCGACACGCCGCGGTTCTTCAGATCGGCATGGGACGCGGTCGCACCACCAAACCTCAAGTTTGCGAGGGAGCGACGATGAAGGCTCTCCTCGGCTACGTGAACGCTGACGCCGGTCGCGAGCACTGGCGCCGCGGGCGGATCGCGGCGCGAAAGTATCTCGATGCCCTCGACACACGAGACCTTGAGGAATGGCTGGTGAGCACATGGGGTGACGATCTGCGGAACGATCGATCACCCTCCGATGCGCCAGCGCCTCCCGCATCCGTTCGAGACCCGTTGCCGCAAGCACTGCTCGATGCAATGGAGGACAAACAAGGCGACCCGATAGGCTTCGAGGCATTCAGCATTGTGAAGGCGCGCGTCATCGCAAGGATTCTTGCAGCTTCACCGCCATCCTATGCGCCCATCCGACTTTGCTCCGTCGTGGCAGAGCGGAGCGATTGGGGCGTGCTCTGCGATCGGTTTCCAGCTGCGCTCGATGACCGCCAGAGCACCGCATGGATCGAGGCGCTGCGCGACATGCCTCAGGATCCAAATGATTATGTTCTCGGACACACCCCCGGAGAGCGCAACGGATTGGTCGAGCAAGGCCGTAGGTGGAAGCTTGAGCGTCTCGCGGACACGCGCAGCTGGGCGCATAATCACATATACGCACCGGCTCGGAGTGCGGGGCCGTTTCTTGGCCTCGCGCTACTGCGCAGGCTCGACCCAGTCGCCTGGCTGCGTGCTGTTGATAATCTGCCGCTTTCCTCGATCACCGAAACAGCGCTCAAGAGAGATGGCGACGATCAAGATCCGGTTGCGTTGCTCGGATTGCTCGCAGTTGCACCGCCGGTCGTCTCGAAAGACCTCGCAGAGACAGGATCGATCGTCGCTCGCGTGCTAAGCACATGGGCCTTGGAGCTCGGACTCGCCGTACGCGACGGTTTGGAGACGAAAGCGCGTTCGACATTGGATTCGGAGCGGTCAGAAGTGGATCGTTGGCGGAAGGTCGCCGATACCGTTCTACCCGACTGGTACGAAAACGTGGCGGTGACCATCGGCGCGCGTGCGGACGGGCAACAGTTGCTCGTGGATCTCGGATGTGACTTTCTGCACCGCGCGTCGCAGCGCAGACCATGGGAGCAAGATTCCACCGGAGACAAAGAAGCCGGGCGTGCTGCCGATGCTCTCACTCGTGAGTTAGCCAAGAGCGCTGAGTCGCGAATATTCGTATATCAAGCGTGGCAACGACGTGAGCGGGTGTCGCGCCGACGGGACGACGATCAAGACATCGTCGGGCTCCTCGCCGCGGACGGGATACCGTACTGGGTGCTTGCCGCAGTTACGGAGTTTGACAAGCTGGGCGCGCGCCCCGGGGCCATACCGTTGCCCCGCGCGGATGCGCTTGAACTCTGGCGCTGGCTGCGCGAACTGTTGAACGGTCAAGATCCCGCGATCGACGCGTACGCCGCAAATCATGGTCCCGGGCAGATCACGATGACGGCCTGCGGTTTGGTGTTGGCTTCAACGGGCGACGCCCAACCTACGTGGCATTCCGCGTGGCGCGAGCTGGAAGAGCAGCGGTACGCGGCGCTGGCGACTCGTGAATCGCAGCGGTCCTCGTGGAGCCCGTCCCGATTCGTCGCGACGGCTGCCCTCCACGCGACGCAGTTCATGCGTCTGGCGAGCTTTTCCGATGAGCAGCACGTGCCGGCTTTGTGGACGCAGGTCTTTCGGGCCACGCTCTATCTCGCGCTGCGCAGCAACGATTGGGACGGTTTGATCGATGCGCTCGGCTGGTTTGCAGTCTTGTACGACGGCGGTACGGGCGCGTTCGCTGCGGCGACCGCCACCGCGGTCAGTGACGCGGCCGGTTACCTCGTCGGTGAGGTTCAAGTTGCAACGCGAGCGGCATTGATGCTCTACAGCAATGGGTACCCCGTGGCCGATCTCGACGCTGCGTTTCTCGCGGCAAACATCGATATTGTCGCGTACGCGCAGGAAGCCAAGGACTCACTACCCGCGAAGCGCTTGAACCCCGAGCCGATCGCTAAACTCGTCACGGCGCTTGAAGCCTCTCGGCAGCAAACCGGCATCGGAGCGCCGCCACCACCATAGTAACTGATGCCCTATCTGCGAAGCGTTCTACGAACTGACGGGGGCGCTTCCGACGACGGAGATCGCGTACGTGTGCGACGCGAGCCGAATGCCGTCGCCGTACAGGCACAAGAGATACTAGTTGGGTGGCTGTGCGTATGCTCTCTCAGAATCCGACAGCTTTACGAAGGGCGTCCTTCACCTGACTCCAATCGTCGAGCCAGATCAATCGGACGCCGAGATGCGACACCGCCTCTTCAATCCATGCAGCCTTCGCGTCGTCGTTAGGCCAGTGATTCAGCCAATAGTGATTTGTCGAATCTCCATCATGTCCGTGATTCTCCCGCAGTTCGCGACGGCGATTTTCGGCGATTCGTGACAACCATGAGCGCATGTTCGGGTCGGAGAGCGATACTCCGACGAAGACAACCGGACGAGTGATCGCAGTCTCAGTGAAGATCGCGGATTGCCACGACATCACCGCGTTGCCTAGAGAGAGATACTGACTTTCAGAGAAGACGAGCTTGTCTACGGCCGCACTATCAGAGTGCGTCGATGTGCCGTCCGGAACCCGAACTAGTCCGTGACAAAAGATGTAGGGAATGTGACTCGATACTCGGTTCGAGGTCGCCCTCGTGATCTTGTCGAGCGGCTGAGCAGGAGCCGCGGTGGTCCACACGGAGCGCCGCACTACGTAAGCATTCACCAGGGCAAAGAGGAGTGGTTCAGCGTTGAAGGACAGTACGGATGTGGGTGCTGCTTTCGTACCAAGCGTCTCCGCCAGAACGTCCGCGATCTGCAGTGCACTGCTCTTTGAGAAATCTGGGTGCGATTCCAGGAACGATAGGAAGCGAACCCAGCTGTCTTTCGATTGACTTCCAATACCCTCGCTTTCGAGACACTTTACGATGGTTGGCCAATCGCTTGCGGCTACACGTTTTAGCTCGTCGTAGAGGAGTTCACCAAGGAGAGCACCAAAGTCTGGCACGACGAGCCGCCGTGTCGCTGCTTCAATTAGGGCGTCGGGCGAGTACGTGCCGAGCAGTTCGTCGGCCAGAGCCTTGGAGGCGGATCCGTCCCTGGCAACCAGCGCCCGAACGAGGGCACCCCAGTCTGGGAAAGTCCCCTTGCTCGTGCCCGCCCCCACACACAGAGACCAACCGGTGGTCGAAGCAGCGTTGCCAAGCACTGCGCTAAGATTTGTCAGGCGAATTCCTCGTTTAGCCACAAGAGTCTCCTTTCAGTCCGCCCAACGGGATTGGGCTTCAGGTGCGAAGACCCGCCCCGGCCGGTAGGTGGCGCGGCGGCAGGCCCGCGACACCGGTTTGCAGTTTATCACAACTCGTCGCGCGCCCGCGGCGCCGACGGAAGCCCGGGTGCCGCGACCTGCTGCTCCACGGCGGCGCGCCAGCCACGACGGGTGCGTGGTCTCTTCACGCGCGCCGGCTCACTTCTGCGCGCACACGGGGCAAGAAAGAGCAGTCTTTATCCGCGCGTTCCGCGTGGCGCAACATGAGGCCTGCCTCTTCGGACTCGCCTTGCCGAGCAGCAGCGATCGCGAGGTAGGCGTAACTCAACGCACGCGACGGTCCGTCACGATGACTCGCGAGCGCGCGTCTGACGAGCGCGGCACCCGCTACCGTGTCTCCCCGGTCGATCAGCACGGAGCCGCGCGTGCCCAGAGCATTCGCATGCTCTGGAAGCGTGGTGATCGCCTCGGTGGACCAGCGGTCCGCTGCATCGAGGGATGCGGCATCCCCTATCCGACATAGAGCCCACGCGCAGTTGTTGGCTAGGAGAGCGCGCACCTGCGGCACATGGTGCCTTCCGGGTGGCTCTTGTCGTTGAGCACGCTCGCGTAGTGCTCCGCGGCTTCGGGGTATATCTCTGCGAAGATCAGCAATTCCGCAAGGCGAGCGCGCAACATCCAGTCCGCCGGCTCGAGAGCAAGAATGCGTGTCGCTTCTTGATACGCCGCTTCGTAGTCGCCCAGCATGTGGAGCTGCGAGAACTCGATCGTGCAAGACCCGGCGGCGAGCATGTCGAGGTGCTGCTCACTCACACTTCGCGTGCCGAGAAGCTGTGTGAGATCGTTTTTCGGTGTACCGATATCGGCCGCGCTTCGGAACGGGATGATGGATGTGAACAGAAGGAACCCGTTCACGAGAGCGAAAGCCTGGGCCGGCGAGAGTTCGCGGCGCGTGGCGTTCGAGAGAGCCGCGCACGCACCGAGCAGCAGGACGGTAGTGGCGAGCGGTCCTGCCGCGTAGACGGCGGCCAGCCGCTCTTCCACGATCGACAACCGATGGTCATCATAAACTACGCGGAGGCGCAGCAAGTGATGCAGCTGTTGTCGAAGCGTGTGGCGAGGCGGTGAGCGCGTGGGTGCGCAGCCGAGGTAGCGGAGATCAGCCGCTGGTACCGGGGGACGATTGAGCGCCTCGTCCTACGCGGGGAGCCGCCGGTCGTCGCATGAGTCAACGCGAGCTGCTGCTGCGCGGCCCGGACGGCGAGCTGCGACCAGTGAAGAGCTAAGTCAGAGCTTGCAGCTGACGACGAGCAACGTGACTCCTGAACTGTAGTGTCGTCGCAGCCGAGCGCGCGATACCGCGAGCGGAGGCAGGGCCGACGCCGAGTTGTGGCAACGCAAGTCGCTTCCGAGCGCGCGATCGCCATAGCGGCTTCCACGAGTGGAGTCCTCCGTGCTCGGCGCGACCGCTCGCCTCGGACACCACCCTGCGCCCCACGCCGGCCGTTGCTGCGGCCTGCCGCACGCCCAGTCGCAGCACCCACCTCAGTCGCAAAAACTCTCGTACCCGAGGCATCGGCAATCGCTCCATCTGCGCCCTCCGAAAAGGAGCGGCGTAGTCGAACGACGCCTCACGTCACTGTGCCAACCGTGATCCCTCGGCTAGCCCTTCGCCTTGTCGGCATGCGGCGATCTCGCTGTCCGCGACCGCCGATCTCGGTGTCTGCGTCGCCCATCCCGCTGTTTGCATGCTGCCGATCTGGGTGTCCGCGCCGAGGCGAGATCCGCAGCCCCCGCGTTGGCGGAGTCACAACTATCGGCGACGAGGCTGACCGCCGCCCGAGCGCGCATGCCAGCAGGACGAGCGGCTGAACTCATCGGATGCCCGCTGCCCTCGTCCCGTGGCGCCGCACGCGACCAGGTGTCTCCCGGTCCGCTGACGGTGGGCCGTCAACCGGACGCCGGCGAAGCCTTGTGGGTCCTCTCGGGGAGCGGCCGGCGGCTGAAGTCGCTATCATCCGGCGCGGAGAGCACACCGATGACCACGCCGCAACGCGAAGACATCCAAGGGTTAGATGCATATGCTGCGGAGCAGCTGGTGCAGCGGTGCCTCAAAGCACACGCTGTAGCTCAGGGGTTCGACGCGTCCACAGTTTCCCGCCGCCCCGTCCGTTACAGGGGCGATGGAGGCATGGAAATTTCAGTGGAGCTACCCCGCGAGGGACAAGCCCCCTTCACTCGCCGTCGGGGCCTGTTTCAGATCAAGGCGACCGCTGACACACTGACCGAAGTCGAGATCAACAAGGAGATAGACAAGGCCGAAGTCAAGGGCTTCCTGCACGGGGGACAGTTCGTCCTCGTTTACACCAAGTTCGTCTTCCCGAAGGGCGAGCACGGCGAGGATGGCAAGAAGCATCTCGAAAGCCTAACCCGCATCGCGGCGAAGCATCTCGGCCCCAACGTGGACTGCAGCATTTGGTACCCCGATAATCTGGAGGATCTGGTTCGGAGCGCGCCGGCCGCGTGGGACATCTTCCCAATGTCTGCCGCTTTTCTTCACGGGGCACAAACGCTCCAGAAGCTGGTCGAATCCAACGCGTTGGCCGAACGCGGTTTTGACATACCGTTTACTCGTGGCGGCGAGCGGGAGGCTATGTTGAATGACGTGGTCGCGCTGCTGCGCGACCCCTCGCGTGGCTACGTCGAACTGCGAGGCAACATGGGCGTCGGAAAGACGCGCCTTGCCTACGAGGCGTTTCGCCAGCTCGATCTCTCGGACATCGTGCTGTGGTTCGAAGCACCAGAAGAGCTGAATCTTCAACTTCTGCAGCAGCTAGTCGGCCGAGCCAGCGGCGGCGTCACATGGATCTTTGTCGATGAGTGCGATGGCGACGCGATCGCCGGCCTGCAGAGGCTCGTTGAGCGCAACCGCGCAACGTGCCGTGTGCTGGCTGTCTTGCCCTTTCGGACGCAAGCACGGCCAGCCAAGGTCAGCGACCGGACGTGCATCGTCGGCAACCTGAGTCTGGAAGACCTGCGCGCCCTTGTGGACGGCTACGGCCTCGCGCCAACCGTGGTCTCATCCATCTGCACGATTTGCGACGGGTACCCAAAACTAGCCCGCGTCCTCGCAGAAGCGGCAGCGCGGCAGCGCGGCGCGCTCTCGGATCTTCAGCTCGCATCCGAGTTGATCACAAACGAGGTCTTCAAGGACGAGAATACCGGAAGGGGCTGGGTAACCCTGATCCTGGACACGGAGGATGAATCAGTCATGGGTGCGCTCGCGCTCCTGACAGAGGTCGGCGCGTTCGGAGCCAGGATTCAGGAATTGAACGCACTGTGCGAGGTTCTCGGGCTAGACGCCGACAAGGCGGCTTTGAATATCGAGAAGAATGTCAGAAAAGGGCTTCTTGTGCGCCACGGCGACTTTGTCTCCGTCACTCCGCTTGTTCTCGCCACCCACCTCGCGCTACTTCACCTGCGGCAATCAGGGAGCAAACTACCGACCCTGATCGACAAGCTGTCCACGCTTCAACGCTTCAGTGCTGGACGAACACCGATCGAGGCGTTCGCGGAACGTGTAAAGTTCGTGGGCAACGACCCCAACGTTGCAACTCTTACTGATCGGCTGCTGGAGCAACTCCGCCCTTTTGCTGAGACCGCCCTTTCGTCCGACCATGGTGCGCAGGTGATCCTCGCCTTTGCAGATAGTCGGCCAGAAGCGTTTCTTCGAGACTTTGTTCGCGACCTCGAAGCGCTGCCGCTGGACACCATCCGGCGGCTGGAGAAAGGGCGGCGCTCGGTGGTCTGGTTCCTCGAAAAGGCAGCGTTCTATCCTCAACTCTTTCGACTCGCAGTGCTCGGACTACGCAGACTCGCGATCGCGGAAAACGAGAATTGGGCTAACAACGCCACAGGTGTCTTTTCCGGCTTCTTCTCTCCGTATCTCTCTGGAAGCGCTGCAAGCATCGAGGACCGCTTCGAGGTTCTCAAAGAGCTTGTGCTGGCTGGCGACGCCCGACGCCACGCGGTGGACGTGGCGGCGCTCGCCAAGTTTCTCACACCTTCAACGATGCGCACTTCAGGGCACGAGAATCAGCTCAAACTCCCGCGGATCGACGAGAACCAAACGGAAGTGTCTCTCGAACAGTATTCAGCGCGAGTGCACGACCTAATCAACCTCGTTTGCGTGACAGCGGCACGAGATGATCGCGCCGAAATCTTGAATCTGCTCTTCAAGAAACTCCGGCATATGGTCCGGCACGGCGTCGATGTTACGAAGACACGCCTCATGCCCATGATGGCGACCACCACCGACCTGAACGCGCAGCAAACGATCTGCGAGTCCATCGCCGAGATTCTCGAATGGGATAGCGAAATGCTGCCGGCTGACGCCGCTGAGGCACTGCGCGAACTGGCAACGCAGCTTCAGACTCGCGACCTAGCAGCTACGATCCGCCGCTGGACATTTGCGCCGCTCTTGCATGACTTTCATTCGGGTGTTGAGGACACGGCGCACCGCGCGATCGCGAGGCGTCTGGTGGAACAGCCTGATTTGCTGACGGGGCATCGAGCGCTGCTGCAGCATCCCGATGCCGTTCGCAGTGGTCAGCTGCTGGCCTGCGTTGGCGACGAGGATGCTGCACGTGTTTGCTGGGAACAACTCGTGAATGGGTTCACGTCGAACGAGGGTGTGCGACTCGGCCTGGACTATGTCTATGGCTCGTGGCGAGGACGACGAGACGAGTGGTCTGACGAGGTGCTCGACAAACTTGTAACCACGGAATCTGCTGATCCAGTCTTGTTGTTTCAAGTCTCGCGAGACATCGACACTCCGCGGTCTTTTCGCCGGATGCTCCGACTTCTCGCGACTGGGGATCTCCGGTGGATTCCGCTGCTGAACCGCGGTGGTAGGTCCAGACGGTTGTCCCTCGCCGAGATCGAGGACCTCATCGATGTTGTTCGCGCACACCAGTCGCAGGAGCACGCCCCGTCCGTACTGGACGTCGTCGGGCCCTGGACGGACGACCATAGAGAGGACCTTCCAACTCGCCATCTCGCGTACCTCATGTCGCTCTACGCGCACCCGGTCTCTGGAACGATGAGCGACCACTACCGCGAACTTTTCTTCCAGCGAGTTCTCTCAGCGACGAACGACGCGGAGAATCTGGGAAGCATGTTCACGGGGCTCCTTTCGTCGTTCGATCAAGCCGAAGACTTTCACGAGCACGACACGCTTTCAGAATCGCTTGCACAAGTTGCCCATCGCGCGCCGCAGGTCTGCTTCCAGAAATTTGCTTCACACTACGAGGGCAAGGAAGATCGCCTACTAGTCGCATCAGTGGCATTTCGAAAATGGTGGTACCACACGTTCTCTCAGCAGATTGCTGACGAGATCCAGCAGTGGGACGAGCGGAAGCTCTTGACCCTTGTTCATCTACTTCCAGACGACGTTGCCGTCCTAAATGCGCAGATGGCGTCCGCCGTGCGTCGTTTTCCAACAAATCAGCGATTGCGCTCGTCTCTCATCGCGCACCTCCTTACTGATGTGCAGGCCGTACGTGGAGAGTATTCGAAGCGCTTGGTGGAGAAGTGCGAGGCTGTCGAGCGATGGATCAGTGAGTTCGGCCTGAAGGACGCGTCGATTGCTACCGAGGTCCTGGCCATCGTACGGCAGCGGACGGAGCGCCAGCGCCAAGAAGAACACGAGGAGCGATTCCTGGAGTCGGATCCGCACGATGTTCAGCAATGACTAGACCATCGAGGCGTCGTCGCCGCGGCGCGATGCCATAGCGTACCGCCACTTCGACCACGGGCTCCGCCCAGACCTCTCTGTAAAGTTCGTGGCGACTGATCGGTATCCGGACATTTTGCGGGACCGGAGACGCGCTGCGAGGCGAACGCACACATGTGACATGAGTTCGCTGAGACGGCACCGGAGCACGAGCGACAAGGTGCTCGACGGGCCGGGTCGGCGAGGGAATGCTCAACGGTATGCCACCCTCGATAGAGTTCACCCGTCAGCAGTTCTACGACCTCATGTGGACCAAGCCAATGCGCACCCTGGCGACGGAGCACGGTGTGTCGGCTGCGGGTTTGTCGAAGGTGTGTTCGCGGCACCAGATCCCCCGGCCCAGCAGCGGCTATTGGACGCAGCTGGCGCTGGGCAAGGCGCCACCTCGTCCCTGCCTTCCAGATGCCGACACCGACGACCGAGTGCTCGTCGATCGGGAGCCGTCGCGGCGCTCGTCAACCGCCGCAGCGTCCGACGACACCCCGCGCCTGACGGTTTCCACCGTTCTCCACAAGCCGCACGCAATCATCCGGCAGCTTGACCCAAGGCTGAAGGAGCACGGGTACCTGCACCAGGGCATGCTGGTCGTACGCGGAGTGAACGGCGCGACCGTTCGAGTGGGGCCGCCGAGCAAGGCGCGCGCGCTGCGCTTGCTCGACGCTCTCTGCAAGGCGCTCGAAGCCCGAGGGCACGCAGTCAGCTTGACCGGCAACCAGTACCGCCACTATCTGAGCGCAGACGTTGGCGGCGAGGCGGTGAAGTTCAGTTTGACCGAGAACGCGAAGCAGCGGCCTCACGTTCTGACCGCGAAGGAGTTGGAGGACCAGAGACGTTGGGGGCACTCCTACTCCCCCAAACACGACTACGCGCCGTCTGGACAGCTGACCCTGCACGTGGACACTTTCTATCGTTCGGCTCTGCGTGGCTCGTGGTCAGACGGTGTACGGCGCCGCTTGGAGGACCTGCTGGGCGAGGTTGTCGTCGCGATCGAGGCTCAGGGTGAAGCCTTGCGCCTCCGCCAGATCGAGCAGCGGCAGGCCGCCGAGCTGGCTGCAGAGAGGCGACGCCAAGAAGCGGTGGAGCAGCGCGCCCGGGAGTATCAAGAGGCTCTCGGCAGTGACCTGCTAACTATGGCCGCCCACTGGAACGAGGCCGAGCAGGTGCGGGCGTTCGTCGCCGCCGTCGAACGTCGGGTCCGGGACGACGGCCTGCTCGATGCAGCGGCCGACTGGCTCGACTGGGCGAGGGCGTTCGCTCGCTCGCGCGACCCACTCACGCATCCGGAGAAGATCGCCAAGCGGCTCACTCGGGATGACCGTCGTGGCTGACCAGGGCGTGTCGTCCGATGGCTCGTTGCCACTGCCGCACTCCCGGCCGCCGCCTCTCGGCCGTGCACGGCCACCCGTGGAGGCAGCCGCACCGCTTCGGGCACTGTCGAACACTGCCGTCCCGACATGAAGCCGGGCAAATAGTACCAGCATCCGTACCAGCGGCCTTCTTCGCTCGCCGCGCCGAGTAACCTAAGCGCTTGTAATCGTTAGTGGAGCCAGACGGGATCGAACCGTCGACCTCCGCACTGCCAGTGCGGCGCTCTCCCAGCTGAGCTATGACCCCGGGAACTTTAGGGGTGGGCCTATACAACGAACTGCGCGCGGCTTCAACGGA
>JADGRG010000146.1 GCA_017881145.1 Sandaracinaceae bacterium
CATGCATGACCGACACGGCGCGCAGCGCCAGCGTGGGCAGCGGTTGCCGTGCCGAACAGCCCAGGCAGAGCCAGAGGCAGAGTGCGTGTGGCGAGCGGGCCAGGGTGGACATACCCCCCTGTGTTCGGTCGTCAGCGTTTCCGGTTGCGTGACATTAGACCGGCAGGTGCACGATCGACACGAAGTGCCGATCATCGCGCAGGCCGACGGCGGCAAAGCGTCGTGCGCCGCCTTCCGCGAGCTCTGCATTCCATTCACCCGAGAGAGCGATCGGCCCGTGCTCGGTGATCTCCGAGCGCACGATGCGTTGGGCGTCAGGGCGGATGGTCACCACCCGCACCGCCAGCTCGCCCTCGCTGCCCAGCAGTGTGCGGGCGCGCGCCTCACCCTGCTGCGTGATGCGCCAACGCAAATGCACTCCGCCGCCGGCAGCGGGCAAGCATTCCAGCAGGTCGGTCGACTCTGGCACAGGCTTTCGCAGCTTCTCTGGCGGCTTGGGTAGCTCCTGCGCCGGCAAGAGCGCATCCGTGTTGGCGCGCAAGGCTTCAGCTTCCTGCACGAGCGTCGAGTCGGAGGAGTTCTTGGTGATCAGCTCCTCGTAGATGGCCAGGGCGCGCTCGCGGTGGCCTTGCGCTCCGAGCAAACGCGCCATGGAGCGTGTGCGAATCGGCTCTTCGACGAACGAGCGCGTCTCGGCTCGGCCAGCGCTGGGTGCAGACTTGGGCGCCGCGGGTGCGACGCCGGCACTCGCAGGCACGGCGGCCAAGCGAGCCGGGGGCGTGACATCGATGACGACGGTTCTGGGCGTTGCAGCCATCGGCTGCGGCGGAGCCTTGGACAGCGGTGCGTCCGGTGCGGACTTGGGCTTCTCGAAAGTGCGCTTGGCGGTTGCCGGTTGGTGTTCACCGTGTGCATCGCGCGGGCTGGGCTGGCCACGCTGCGGCTTGCCGCTTCCGGGTAGCTGCAAGCGCGTGCGCCATCGCGAAAGCGTGCCGAAGGGATCGGGCAGCGCCGACACCGCGCTCTGCACCACCGAGCCGACCAGCTTGCGCGCATCCTGCACGTTGCCGAGCGTGCCGTAGTGATGCCGCATGATCAGGCCGATCAGCTCGGCGCGCGTGCGCAGCTCGGGATGACCGATGCCAACCTTTGCGGCTTCATTCTCCAACATCTGCCGGGTCCAAGCTTGCATGCGTGTCAGATCCACGAAAGAAGCTCCTTCTCGCAGGTTTGCAGCAGCTCGCGTGCGCGCTGGCAGTCTTTGTCGATCTGCGCTCGTAGCTCGGGCAGGCCCGCAAAGCGGGTCTCGCCGCGCAGCCGTTCCACGAAGCCGACGCGTAAGCTGGCTCCGTAGAGGTCGCCATCGAAGTCGAAGAGGTGCACTTCTGTGCTGCGGCCGGCACCCAGCGTGGGTCGGATGCCGAGGTTGGCGACTCCCAGCAAGAGCTCGCTGCGAGTTGGCGCGAGCTGTCTTGCCACCACGGCGTAGACACCGTCGCTCGGCGGCTGCACCGCTTCGGGATCGAGGTTCGCGGTGGGGAAACCGATGCCGCGGCCGCGCTCTTCGCCGTGCACCACGCGGCCCTCCAGCTCGTGCACACGGCCGAGCAGGCGTGCAGCATGGGCGACGTCGCCTTCTCGCAATGCCGCGCGAATCGCGCTCGACGACACGCGCTCGCCGCGAATCAGCACCGGCGGCTCGATCAGCGTCGCAAAGCCGTGCTCTTTGCCCAGCGCTTGCAGCAGCTGCACGTCGCCAGCGCGCTTGCAGCCGAAGCGAAAATCGGGCCCCACCACCAGCGCCCGAGCGCCCTGTGCCAGGAGCGACTCGACGAAGGCTTCTGGCGAGAGCGCAGCAAACTCGCGCGTGAAGTGCTGCACGGTCACGGCATCCGCGCCGACACTGCGCAGGAGCTCGGCGCGGCGGGCTTGGGTGGTGAGCATGGTCGGGGCGCGGCTGGGGTCGATGAACGCGGCTGGATGCGGATCGAAGGTGAGGGCGCGGGTCGAAAGGCCGTGCAGCTGCGCGTACTGGCGCGCAGAACGGATCACCGCTCTGTGCCCAAGGTGTACGCCGTCGTGGTTACCGGGCGTGATCACCGAAGGCAGCGCATGGGTAGCATCGACTTGACCAGTCACGCCCTGCATCGTCAGATGGCGCCGATTATGGCGCGCGTGGGCAGGGGGTCAATGGCAGGGCGTGTTGACCTCGGCAGCCACGGTCAGGCATCGTTGTCGTTCCCGGAGGTAATCGTGGCCAAGGCCGAGCGCAGCAACGTAGTCGAAGACGAGCTGGGCAAGCTCTCGTTCGAAGAGATCCTGGGGCGGCTTTCGGTCGTCGTCGGCGAGCTGGAGGACGGCGAGATTCCCCTCGAGCAAGCGCTGCGAACCTTCGAGCAAGGCATCGCGCTCTCGCGCATGGGCGGCAAACGCCTGGATGAGGCAGAGCGGCGTATCGAGGTGCTCTTGCGCGACGAAAACGGGGTGCAGACGCGCCCGCTGGCACAGGAGACGAGCGACGATGAGTGACGACGTCTTCGAGATCGTAACGCCCTTCGGCGATGTGGCCGAGCTCGGGCAGGGCTACATCAACCGTGCCGACGGTGAGCGGATGCTCTTGCCGTTGCCGAGCGAATGCGCTGCCGGCGAGGGCGTGCGCTTCATCGTGCACTTGACCGACGGCACGCCAGCGTTTGCGGGTGCGGGTCGGTGCGTGCAGGTCAGCGACCAGGGTGCGACCGTGGTGGCTGCCGAGCGTTTCGAGACGCTGCTCGACAACTTGGCTTTCGACGACCGCTCGCGGCCCGTCTACGATTACATCGTGGCGGTGCGCCAGGCGGCCTACACGGCGGGCGGTCCCGAAGCGCTAGAGGCGCAGCCGGCAGAGCAACAGGTCCTGCTCGAGGCTGGCGAGGAGCCGACCGCGTTCAGCCAAGCTGGCGAGCAGGCTGCAGCCGAGCTCTTGGCTAGTAGCGAGGAAGAGCCGACCGCGTTCATCGAGTCCGCCGCTTCCATGATGGGCCACGACTCCGATGCTCCGGTCGCCTTGGTCGACGAGAGCGTCGCCGAGATCCTGACGACGTCGATTCCCGTCCCTGCGTCCTTCTCAGAGCCCGCAGCGGAGCTCTTGGCGCCGTCGCAGCCCGCACCCGAGTCCGAGGTCGCATTCGCATCGGAGCCCGCGCCATCCGAGGTCGAGGCTGAAGCTGCCTTTGCATCGGAGCCTGCGCCGTCCGAGTCCGCATTCGCATCGGAGCCCGCGCCGGCGCGAGCTCCGAGCTCCGTGCCGCCAGCGTTGCCTGACCCGCTGCCGCCCGAGCCACTGCCGACTGGCATCCTCAAGCGTCCTGCGCTGGCTTCGCATTGGCAGCCGGAGCCTCCGCGCCCACCGCAGCCGATGCGCGGCACGGGCCTCTTCCGCTATCCGCCTGGTCCGCTGCCGGTGCCAGCGCATCCGCCGCGCCCCGACCTTGACCCTGCGCTCTGTGTGCAGCCCGCACCCGCACCGGCAGCCTGAAACCCGGCACTCCGCAGGCGGGCGTGCTGCTACGTGGCGTTACGCCTCCCTCGGCCGGCAGGAATCTCGCTGCGAGCCGGAATGGTTGCGTGAGATCAGCTGTTAGCCCGTGCGCCCACGGATCGTGCTTGACGCATAGCGCGGGCTGTCCCCATAGTCGCTCTCGTTTTTCGGTAGGATCCGCTGGCTGCCATCGGCACGAGCCAAGCTCTTCCGGCCTGCGAGCACACTGCTCCCTTGTCTAGTTTTGCGTCTTTCGTCTTTCAGTCGCGCGCGCGGATCAAGCATGGTGACAGCAGCTTCCAGAGCGAACGCAGTGGGGTGCGAGTGACGGCGAAGACCGTGATCCGTTGGGTGTTGGTGCTGGCGCTCGTCGCCGGTGGCGCGTGGTACTACCTGCGCGGCAAGCCGAAGACGCAGGATGGGGCGCTGCACTTCGAGACCACCAAGCTGGAGCGCGGTCGCATCGTGGCCAAGGTCACCGCCAACGGGACGCTCTCCTCGCTAGTCACCGTGCAGGTGGGCTCGCAGGTCTCGGGCCGCTTGCAGGACATCTTCGTCGACTTCAACTCCACCGTGAAGAAGGGGCAGGTCCTGGCGCGGATCGATCCGCAGCTCTTCATCGCCTCGCGCGAACAGGCCAGGGCCAACAACGTCGCAGCGCGCAGCGATCTGATCGCGGCCAAGGTGCGCGCGCTCGATGCGCAGCGGCAATACACGCGTGCCAAGAGTCTCGCCGAGCGCAAGTTGGTGGCCCAAGCCGACCTCGACACCGCGCAGGCCAACGCCGAGGCCGCACAGGCCACCGTCGAGTCGGCGCAGGGCAAGGTCGAGCAGACCCACGCCGCGCTGCACCTGGCCGAGGTGAATCTCGCTTACACCACCATCAACTCGCCGATCGACGGCATCGTGGTGTCGCGCAACGTCGACGTTGGCCAGACAGTGGCGGCCTCGCTTTCGGCTCCAACGCTCTTCGTGATCGCCGAGGATCTGCGCAAGATGCAGGTCGACACCAGCGTTGCGGAAGCGGACATCGGTAAGCTCAAGCCGGGCATGCCGGTGGTGTTCACGGTCGATGCGTATCCGACCGATCGCTTCAAGGGCAACGTGCGCCAGATCCGCAACGCGCCGCAGACGGTGCAGAACGTCGTCACCTACGATGCGGTGATCGACGTCGAAAACCCGGAGTGGAAGCTCAAGCCCGGCATGACTGCGAACGTAAGCTTCGTGTATGCCGACAAGAGCGATGTCTTGCGCGTGCCGAACGCCGCGCTGCGCTTTCGGCCGCCGCCCGAGATGGTCGGCAAGCCCAAGCCTGCAGCAACGGCGGAGACCGAGACGCGCGGCAAGCGCAAAGTGTGGCGGCTGCGCGGCACCACGCCCGAGCCGGTGATGATCACCTCGGGCGCCAGCGATGGCACGGTGACCGAGGTCGTCGGCGACGAGCTGCACGAAGGCGATCTGGTCGTCACCGACGCCACATCTGCTGGAGGCAGCGCGGGCGGGCCGTCGGGCGGGCCGTCGGGCGGGCCGCCGGGTGGCGGCATGCGCCGCCTATTCTGAGGAGCAAGATGACGGCGGACGACGCGCTGATCCGGCTCGACGACGTCACCAAGGTCTATCGCATGGGTGACGTGGACGTGCATGCGCTGCGCGGCGTGACGCTGCGCATCGAGCAAGGCGAGATCATCGCGATCATGGGCTCGTCCGGCTCGGGCAAGTCGACGCTGATGAACGTGATCGGCTGCCTCGATCGACCGACAACGGGGCGTTATCTGCTGGCAGGGCAGGACATCTCCACCTTGCATCGCAGCGAGCTGGCCGAGATCAGAAACCGTCAGCTCGGTTTCGTGTTTCAGCACTTTCACCTGCTGGCTCGCACCAGCGCCATCGAGAACGTCGAGCTGCCGCTGCTCTATGCTGGTGTACCCACCCGCGAGCGTCGACGCCGTGCGAGCGAGGCGCTCTTTCGGGTGGGATTGGGCGATCGCCTCGATCATCACCCCAACCAAATGTCAGGTGGTCAGCAGCAGCGCGTGGCTATCGCGCGCGCGCTGGTGGGCAATCCCAAGGTGATCCTCGCCGACGAGCCGACTGGTGCGCTCGACTCACGCACTGGCGTCGAGATCATGGCGCTCTTCCAGGAGCTCTGGCGCTCCGGCATCACGGTCGTGCTGGTCACGCACGAGCCGGATATCGCTGCCCATGCAGCGCGCGTGCTGGTGATGAAGGACGGTAGCGTCCGCTCCGACGAGAAGCAGACGCCGCGGCTCGCGGAGCACGAGCCAGCCACGGAGTCCACGCCATGAATACGCTGCAGACTCTGCGCATAGCGACGCGGGCGCTGATGCGTAACAAGCTGCGCTCGTTTCTGACCACGCTCGGCATCGTGATCGGCGTGTCTGCAGTGATCGCGATGGTGGCGATCGGCGAGGGCGCCAAGGCGCAGGTCGAGGCCTCGTTTGCCTCGATGGGCGCAAACCTCTTGATCGTGCTTCCAGGCACCACCACTTCGGGCGGCGCGCACGGAGGCTTCGGCTCCATGCCCACGCTCACCTGGGACGACCTGAAAGCTATCCAGAGCGAAGCCTCGGGGGTGCGCTACGCGGCCGCTGCGCTGCGCGCCACGGCACAGGTGCTGAGCGACGATCAGAACTGGACCACCAGCGTCACCGGCACCATCCCCGAATACTTCGACATCAGAGCCTGGTCGGTCGCGCACGGCGCACTCTTCTCTGTCTCCGACGTGGAAGGAGGCAGCAAGGTTGCCGTGCTCGGGCAGACGGTGGTCGACAAGCTCTACGGTCCGAGCGCCGATCCAGTCGGGCAAAGCCTGCGCATCAAGAACGTGCCTTTCCAGATCATCGGCGTGCTGGCAAAGAAAGGCCAATCGCCGATGGGCCAGGACTACGACGACGCAGTCTTCGTCCCGCAGACCACGTTTCAAGCCAAGATCCAGGGCGGCCTGAGCAAGTTTCTCTCGGGCGCGGTGTTCGTGGGCGCGACGTCATCGAGCAACACGGCGCGCGCCGAAAAGCAGGTGATCGCCATCCTGCGCGATCGTCACCACATCATGCCGGGCATCGACGACGACTTCTCGGTGCGCAATCTGACCGAGATGGCGAGCGCGCAGGAAGCCGGCACCAAGACATTGACCACGCTCTTGGCTGCGATCGCAGCGGTGTCGCTCCTGGTCGGTGGCATCGGCATCATGAACATCATGTTGGTGAGCGTGACCGAGCGCACCCGCGAGATCGGTCTGCGGATGGCGGTGGGCGCCAAGCCCGGCAATATCCTCTCGCAGTTCTTGATCGAAGCGTTGACGCTCTCCGTCGGCGGTGGAGTGATCGGTGTCGCCTTGGGTGTGTTCGCAGCCGAGCGTTTGGCCTCGTCCTTTGGCTGGCCTCTGCTGGTGCAGCCCAACGTGATCTTTCTGGTGGTCGGCGTGAGCGCCAGCGTAGGGGTGGTGTTCGGCCTCTATCCGGCGCGCAAAGCCGCCCAGCTCGATCCCATCGATGCCTTGAGGTACGAGTGATGTGGCGCTTTTCGGGAATTCTATTGCTGCTGATGGCGGCGGACGTGTCGGCGCAAGCCGCCTCCGGACGGGTGATCTCGCTTGAGACGGCACTCAAGACGGCGCACGCCCGCGAACCGGAGCTACGGCAGGCGCGAGCCAACACCGAGCTGGCCTTTCGGAAGGTCGACGAAGCCGGAGCACCGCTCTTGCCTCAGGTGAACGGTACGGCCTCTTACTCGGCCGCCACCGCGAACTCTGCGTCGACCCCAGGCGTGGTGACGGCCTCGGGCGGCAAGCACTTTTACGACCTCTACGACCGGCTGAGCCTTGGCCTCAACGCCACTCAGCTGATCTACGACTTCGGTCAGGCACGTGGCAGGCGCAACGCCGCCAAGGAGAACGCGGCATCGCAGGCCTGCGAAGAGCTGGCGGTCGGGCTGCAGATCGAGGCCCAGGTGCGAACCGCATACTTCGATGCACGCGCCCGCAAAGCCATGATCGTGGTGGGGAGCGAGACCCTGGCCAACGAGGAGCGCCATCTGGCGCAGATCGCAGGCTTCGTCGAGGTCGGCACGCGCCCGGAGATTGATCTGGCGCAGGCGCGGACCACTCGCGCTAACGCCCGAGTGCAGCTCATCCACGCCCAAAACGACTACGAGATTGCCAAGGCATTGCTGAATCGCGCGATGGGCGTGGAGGAGGACACCGCCTACGACGTCACCGAAGAGGGCTTCCCAGCGCTGGACGGCGAGGACAAGTCCACCGAGGAGCTGCTGATCGAGGCGCAGAAGGCCCGGCCCGAGTTCGCGGCGCTTGCCAGCCAGGTGCGCGCGCAGGAGCTCACCGTGCAGGTGATCGAGCGGGCGCGCTACTCGCCGACCTTGAGCGCGCAGACCGGCATGACTGAGGCCGGAACTCCGAGCAACGGGCTGGGCTGGAACTGGAACATCGGCCTGCTGCTGAACTGGCCGATCTACCAGGGCGGGCTCTCGGTCGCACAGCTCGCCGAGGCGCACGCGACGTTGAATGGTCTCTCGGCAGCGCTCGATATCAACCGCCAACAGATCCGCTTGCAGCTGGAGCAGGCGCGGCTGGCGGTGAGTGGAGCCAAGGCGTCGCTCGAAGCGACCGAGGACGCTAACATCAACGCCCGTGAGCGGCTGAAGTTGGCCGAGGTTCGCTACGCAGCCGGTGTCGGCAACGCCATCGAGCTGGGCGACGCAC
>JADGRG010000147.1 GCA_017881145.1 Sandaracinaceae bacterium
TCGCGCCCACCATGAACGCCAGCACGATCACGGCTTGCACGCGCTGGTCGGTAGCCACGATAGAAGCGGCCACGCTCAGCACGGCGATCGAGATTGCGTTGGTGGGTCCGTTGATCAGGCGTCGCGAGCCATCGAAGAGCCCGGCCGCCACGGTCATCACGATCGCTCCGTAGAGACCGTAGGCCGGCGGCAGTCCAGCGACCATCGCGTAGGCCATGCCCTGGGGGACTGCGACGGCTGCCACGGTCAGCCCAGCGACGAAGTCCGCTCGCGCGTCAGCGAGGCTGTAGGTGCGCAGCGAATCGAGTGCGGGCATGAACCGGCACAAGGTCGCGAGCACAGGGGACGTCGGAGCCGAGGTGGTCATGGACGGGGAAGTGCGCTTGCCGCCGGCAAGCGTAGCCGGGGACAGAGGGTAGCGATTACTTTCGCGGACTTGGGTGGCTTTCTTCGCCGGCCTGCGCCCTGGGGCCGACGCCGTGCAAGATTTTTTACATCGGGAGGGCACGGGCCGGGCACCAGCCGGCCATTAACCTAGTGCGAGCCCGGGTGGTTGGGCTCCCAGGAGCGAGGGAAGTGATGACAAGAGCCAGCTACGTATGCGTGTTGACCCTGATTGCACTGAGCAGCGCTCTGGGCGGGTGCTCGTTGAAGCGCCCTGGACAGAGCAGCATGTCAGGCACGGTGATCCGAGGCGCAGGCGCAGCTGGGATCAGCGGAGCGACGGCGGGGACGGACGCCGGACAGCTCGGCGTCGGGCAGGGGACAGGCGGCACGGACCAAGCGGTCGGCGCCGCGGGCAGTGCGGACACCCGAGGACCGGGCGACGACGGCCAGCCAAATCCCAGCGGAAGTGCCGGCACCACGGGCGGCGTGGCTGACGCTGGGTTGACCGGCAGCGGCGCAGACGCGGGTTCAGTCGGTGCTGCCGGTGCGGGCGGTTCGAGCGGCGCGGGCGGCTCGGGCGGCTCGGGCGGTTCGGCAGGGCGCGCAGGCGCGGGCGGAAGGGGCGGGACTGCTGGCGACGACGGCTGAACGCCGAAAAGCGGGCGACCCGCTGCACCAAGTGCCAACCTGGTGTGCGGGACCAGCCTTCGACTAGGGCAACTCCCAAGCCACGGCCGGCGCTGGCGTCCCGTCCGGGAAGGCTGCGCCCAAGAGCGATGCCACGCGCACGAAGAGCGTGGCTTTCTCAGACCTCACGACCACGCCACACGCGCTAGTGCCGCAGACCGGCTTGAGCGTAGCCGACACGGCGGACGGCGCGGTGACAGCCTCCTGCGCGCGGAACTGAAACGAAGCCTCGGTTGCGGGCGGAGCTTCCTCGAACTCCTTGACCAGATCGGTCGGCCCTTTGACGCCCTCGATGAGCTGCACCTTCGCCTTCTTCTTCTTGGGCGCTTCCGGCGCCAGCGGCGCGCCAACCTGGAAGAAGTCGACGTTGACGCCCTGCCCCGCGGCGTGCAGCACGATCTTGAGATTGCCACCCTCTGCGACCTTCTCGGGCTTGTCTGCGCAGCTACCGGATTGCGAGGCACGGCACGCGCTTCGGACTTCGTCCCACTGGGCCACGAAATCGCTCCAGTGACGCGGCGAGATGCTCTGGAACGTGACTTCGTCCTCGGTCTTGGAGCGCGGCTGCACCACGAATTCGTCGATCGCGATGTAGCCGGTGTTGGTACCGCTTCCCTGCGCGCGCACCTTGAGCGCCACGCCGCGCAGCCCGGCAACCTTCGCAGTGCTAAGCACGAGCGCGAGCGTTTCATACGGCACCTGTGCTGCGATGCTGAGCGCCAAGCGAGAACGCAGCGGCGTCTTGAGCGCAGCGGCGAGTTTGGGCAACTCCGTGCCCTGTCGATCCGCAGCAGCCACCAGGCCGGCGGTGAGCTTCATCACCGGCAGACCACCGACGTGCACCTCGCTTGGGCTGACCTCGACGTCGGCGGCATCCGCCGGCGCAGCAGCGCTGACGCGCAGCGAAATCGGCAACTCCAGCACGCCCACGATGGGCGCCGAAGGCGCCGCCGTCGTCGCTGGCTTGTCACCGCCGCAAGCACTCAGCAGGGAGCAACAGACAAGCACGAAAGTGGCAGACGAGGAGAAACGCATGGCCGCGACTGTAGCGAAGTTCGCTGCGCTAGCCCAGGCACACCACGCGCGATGCCACGAGCGCGTCACGAGCGAGTTACGTGTCACCCCTGCGCGCTACCCGATCCGGGGAGACGCCCTTGCATGCGCCTCTGCAGAAAAGGCAGAACCAGCTCCGCTACACGTTCGGGCTCGTCGATGAAGGGCCAGTGGCCACACTCCGGCAGCATGTGCACGGCCTCGACGTCGAAGTATTCGCGCTGAGCTTCGGCGAAACGATGATGCAGGAAGCGGTCACCCTTCCCCCACACCACGAGAGCCGGCAGGTGCAGCGGCTTGAGCCGGTCGGCGAGCGTCTGGCTCAGCGTGGCGATGTCGCGGGTGTTGCGATAGAGCCGGAGCACCGCGCGCTTCATGCCCCAGTCGGCGTCGTCGAGCATCCGTTCCACGAACGCGGCTGGAAAGGGCTTGGGGTTCTCCGCATTGAGGATGGCGCGAGTCGCCCTGCGCGTGGCGAGAAGCTGAAAAAGCTCGCCGAGGATCGGGGTCTGCCAGATGCGGGCATACTTGTGCCAGCGGTAGCCGCGCATCACGCCGATATTGAAGAGCGTGACGCTCAGCACCGAGTCGGGATGCTCGCTCGCCCACCACAGACCGAAGGGGCCACCGAAATCGTGCAGCACGAGGTGCGCACGCTGGATGCCGAGAGCAGAAAGCAGGCCAGCCAGGTGACGCGCGTAGGCGGGCACCGTGTATTCGAAGTGCTCGGGGCGATCCGCCTTGCCGAAACCCGGCATGTCCGGTGCGATCGCCCTCGCAAAGTCTCCGACACGAGCGAGCAGATCGGTGAAGTCCTCGCCTGAGCCAGGATTGCCGTGCACGAAGACCACCGCTTCGGGTGCGTCCTGCGGGCCCGCCAGACGCACCAAAGACCGCACTCCATCGACTCTCACTTCACGAAAGCTGATCGCCGCCATGTGTCCCTCCCGAAGACGCAGGTTGGGCAAGAGCGCATGCAAAGGCAAGCTCTGGCCACTGCAGCCGCTCGTTATCGGCGCGCGACGCAAACCTCATGCGATGAGCAGGCGGCGGGCCAGGAAGTCTCGGTAGAGATTGTGCAGGCCCGAGAGCTGCTCGCGCACGACGCTGCTGATGGCTGCATCGAAGGCGCGCAGATCACAGTCCGCTGCCGGACGAACACGCACGTGGACAAGCTGCGGAGCGCTCACCGGCTCACCCATGCGAGAGACCAAGTAGCACGTGACGGTGCGCAGCTCCGGAAGCTTGCGCAGCAGCGCCGCTGCCAGCTGCATCGCGGCGACGTTGTAGATCTTGCCCACGTGCGAGACCGGATTCTTTCCAGCCACCGACTCCATGGTCATGGGCCGATAGGGTGTGATCAGCCCGCTCGCGCGATTGCCTCGCCCTGCTTCCCCGTCGTCGCCTGCTTCTGCGGAAGTGCCTGTGACCGTGAGGTAGATCCGGCCGCGCGGAAGGTCATCACCGGTATTGACTTCGACATCGGCGGTCGCCCCCAGCATGCGCACCTCCTGCCGCAGGGCTTCGCGGTGCCGGATATAGTCGGGCAGGCTTGCCACGTGACGGCTCACGAATGCGTCCGCCACCGTGAGAGCGACCTCTTCGCCCCGACGCACCGCCATCACTTTGATGTCCTCACCGCGTTCAGGGTGTGCGTGCAAAGCGCTTTCGGAGCGCAGCTCGCGTTCGATGCGAAGCACCAGCGTCTCGAGCGGCGTGAACGGCGCGAAGCCGACCCCGCATGAAGTGTCGTTGGCCAGCCACTGCCCTGCCTTTTGGTTGCGCAGAAACACGTCCACGAGCTCCGCAGACCCGGGCCGGATCAGGCAATGCAGGCGCACCTGGCGCTCGACGTCCAGGTGGCGCAGGTTGGTCCGCAGCCAATGGCGGCAGCTTTCCATGGCCAGCTCCTGCACGGGCACGGATACGCCGTGAGCTTCCGAAGTCGCTCGACCCGCCAGGTAGATCTCGATGGGCACGGTGACCTCACCGCCGCCGAAGCTCGGCTGCGACTGCCCGCCGACCAAGAGCACCTTGTCGACGTTGTGATGCAGAATGCCGCCGAAGTGCTGAATGTAGAATTCACAGAGGGCCAGGCTGACTTCCTCGGCCAGGGCGTCACAGATCGTATCTGGATGACCGAGACCTTTGCGCTCGACCATCTCGACGGGCTGCTCGCAGAGCGCAGGATCGTCCTGCCGGGTCACCACGATTTCCATGTGGATTAACTAGTCACGGTGAGCCAGAGCGCCCAGCCCCGCGCCGCGCTGGCGACCGCCGCGGGCGGGATTGGCCGCTCGGCCGGGCGTGCGTAAAAGAACGATATGCGCGACCGTAAGCAGCTGAGCCCGGGAGTCGTGCGCGGGCAATGGCATCACCGGACGGATGCTGGGCGCCTCCAATGTGACCTCTGCCCGCGCGCATGCACGCTCAGCGAAGGCCAGCGGGGGTTCTGCTTCATCCGCGAGGCGCGGGGCAACGACATCGTTCTCACCAGCTACGGGCGCGCTTCGGGCTTCTGCATCGACCCCATCGAGAAAAAGCCGTTCAACCACTTCTATCCGGGCACCAGCGCATTTTCCTTCGGCACGGCCGGCTGCAACCTGGGCTGCCGTTTCTGTCAAAACTGGGACATCTCCAAAGCCAAAGAGATGGACAGACTCACCGACCTCGCGACGCCGGCGTCCATCGTCGACGCAGCGCAGAACGCGGACTGCAAGACCATCGCTTACACCTACAACGACCCGGTGATCTTCGCGGAATACGCCATCGACACGGCGGAGATTGCGCACGAGCGCGGGCTGCAGAACGTCGCCGTGACGGCGGGCTATATCACGCACGGCGCGCGCGCCGAGTTCTTCGAGCACATGGACGCGGCCAATGTCGATCTAAAAGCGTTCACCGAGGACTTCTACAAGAAGCTCTGCTTCGCCGAGCTCGCGCCCGTGCTCGACACGCTCGTCTACCTCAAGCACGAGACCAAAGTGTGGCTCGAAGTCACCACCTTGCTCATCCCGGATCACAACGACAGCGAAGCCGAGGTGGCGAAGCTCTGCGAGTGGTTCTTCGAGCACCTGGGCCCGGACGTACCCTTGCACTTCTCAGCCTTCCACCCCGACTTCAAGCTCTTGAACGTGCCGCCCACGCCACCAAGCACGCTGACGCGTGCGCGAGCCCAGGCGCAGAAAGCTGGGCTGCATCACGTCTACACGGGCAACGTGCATGACAAAGCCGGGCAATCGACCTACTGCGCCTCGTGCAAGCAGCTGCTCATAGAGCGCGATTGGTATGTGCTCGGCGCGTGGAACCTGAAGCACGGGAAGTGCAAGCAGTGCGGCGCTGTCCTGGCAGGACGCTTCGAGGACGCGCCCGGTCACTGGGGAGCACGGCGCGTGCGAGTGCCTTTGCACGCGTAGCACCCGAGCCACCCGCAAGCGCAGGTGTCGCCGGTATCTACTCGGTGCTTATGATAGTGATGTGGGGGCTGACAATCACCCCCGGGAGCAGCCATGACAACCACCTGGATCGTCGTTGGGCATCGAGCGGGCGCACGGATCATCGAGTACAACGGCCCTGGTAAGCCGCTGCACGTCGTCTCGGAGCTGCAACATGAAGCCTCGAGGCTGAAGAGCGGAGCGCTCACTTCGGATCGCCCTGGCACGTCGTTTTCGTCGGGACCTGGGCCCGGACGTCATCCGATGGGTTCGGAGGATGCACCGCACGATCGCGCAGCGACGGACTTCGCCAAGGAGATCGCTTCGACGCTGCAAAGCGCGCGCGACGAGCATCGCGTGACCGAGCTCGTGCTGGTCGCCGAACCGCGCTTTCTCGGCATGTTGCGGGGTGCGCTCGACGCGCCGACGGCAGCCCTTGTCAGGCACACGGTGAACAAAGATCTGGCGCACGTCGCGGTGCGCGATCTGCCCTCGCACCTAGAGAGCGCGCTGACGTTCTGAGCGAACGCGTGCGCCAGGACCGCGCCATGAACCCTCATATGCCGCGCGATGGGCGTGCGGCGTATGGGAAGGCGTGCATGCGCGTCATCTCACTTGCGACCGCTGCGTCTGCGCTCTGGCTCGCGACCAGCCGTGTGGGCTTGGCCCAACTCTCTGGTGGCCGCGAGCTGGACGCTACCGAGCTGGCAGCGCTGGCGAAGGGCGCGCTCGTAACGCGGCCTCTGCGCGTGCAGCGTGGCGAGCTGCGACTCTTCGGCGGGTCCAGTTGGCAAGTCATCGACGCCGAGCCGCAGCTGGTCTGGCAGGCGCTGCTCGACACCGAGCGCTACCCGCACATGTTGCCGGCGGTGATCGAGGCAAGGCTGGTCGCGACGCCGACGCCGACGCTGCGCCACGTCTACCTGCATCAGGGCTCCTGGCCGATCCTCACTTCTTACTACCTGATCCTACGCAGCGATCCAGCCCGATACACGCTCGAATTCCAGCTCGATCAGGATCGCCCGCACGGACTCAAGGCCGGCTGGGGAATGATCCGACTGGTCGCCTACGGTCCGCGCAAGACCCTGGTCGCATTCGGCATGCTGGCCGACGTGGGACACGGCATCCTGGCGTGGGTCACTGCCGGGCTGATCCAAACCTGGATGCTCAAGACCCCGTGGGCCATCAAGCGCTACCTCGACCACGGCGGCCGCGCTCGCTACCTGCAACGCTAAACAGAGACGCCTGGACCGCGATCCATGCGTTCCTGTTTAGCGATAGAGCGGTGGCTGGTTCAACGCTGGTCGTCATGGACCGTGTTCGAAAGCTCGTTCTGATCGTCGGCCGTGACGGGCAGGTCTTCCGCTAGCACAGCGCCGACTGCGCGGATCAGGTCGCAGGTGCCTGCGGCAGCGCGTCCGCCGCGGATGGCGGCAATGAGCTGGTTCATCTGCGCTTGCCAGCCGTGCTCTTGCACGCGCGCGTGGATCGCCGTGTCGCCCAGGATCACGGCACAGCGCTCCAGCTCCGAGATGAGGAGCAAGACTCCCGTGCGCCCGCGCGTAGCGAAGACCTCGTGCAGCAAGAAAGCTTCGCGCGCGTGGCGTTCCACGCTGTGCCGTGCGCGCAAAGGCGGCAGCACCCAGCGCAAGAGGACCTTCCAGCTGAGCGCCCAGTAAAGCGAGCACGCCACCAGAAGCTCCAGCCAGAGCAGCACGCTGAAGGCAAGTCGCGGCCAGAGCACGTGTACCACTGTCGCGCTGGCCAGCGCACAGGCCGCTGCGTAGAGCAAGCGCAAGTCGTGGTAGGAGTCGCTAGCTGGCACCACGACCACGGCGATCTCCGCCGCCGTCCGCTGCTCGACCTCCGCGACCACGGCCTCGATCTGCTGGCGCGCTTCGGCGTCGAAGAGCTTCATGTCACCAACTCCCCGAGGCGCCGCCGCCTCCGAAGCCGCCGCCACCACCGCCACCAAAGCCGCCGCCACTGCCCGACGACCCCCAACCTCCACCGGTGGGACCCATGAAGAAGCCTCCATAACCGCGTCGGCGATAGCCACCGCGACCGCTCACGATCGAGAAGAACACGAAGATGAGCAGCGGCAAGAGCATCGGCGCGAGTAGCGCCCAGACCGAGCCCACAGGCTGTGTCGGCTCGGAGACATCCTTTTCGCCATCACCGGAGGCGGCGTGCATGAGCGCACCAAAGGCCGCGTCGATACCACCTGCAAAGTCGGAACGCCGGAACGCTGGCGCCAGAACGTCACGCACGATGCGCGCTGCGATGGCGTCCGGGATCACGCCTTCCAGCCCGTAGCCAACCTCGATGCGCATCTTGTGATCGTTCGGGGCGACCACCAGCACTAGCCCATCGTCGACGCCCTTGTGACCCAGTTTCCACTGCTCGGCCACGTGGATGGAGAAATCCTCGAGGCTATCCCCTGCAAGCGACGGTACCGTGAGCAGCGCGAGCTGGTGCTTGGTGCGCGCTTCGTAGTCGGAAAGACGCGCTTCCAGAGCCGCAGAGCGGTCCGGCGGCAAGAGGTGCGCGTTGTCGTTGACGTGAGCGCGCAGAGGCGGCACCTCGAGCGCATGCACGACAGCCACGCAGACCGCCAGCACCAGAGTCGCCCCGAGAGCGACCAGAGCCGAGCGTGAGGCGGAGCGTGTGAGCATTCTGCCGAGCACGGTCTAGAACTTGATCTCGGGCGGCTTCTCGTCGGCAGCGCTGCCAGCGAAGGTGGGACGCTCGTGCTTGTTGCGCATCGAAGCGCCGATGCTGGATGGGAAGCGCAGCACGACCTTGTTGTATTCGGCAACCGCAGCGATATAGCGGCCGCGCGCCACTGCGATGCGGTTCTCGGTGCCTTCGAGCTGCGCCTGCAGATCGCGGAACGCGCCGCTGGCTTTGAGGTCCGGATAGTTTTCGGAGACCACTAGCAAGCGCGAGAGCGCTCCCGAGAGCTTGGCCTGTGCGGCTTCGAACGCCGCCAGCTTCTGCGGGTCATCGATGGTCGAGGCATCCACCTTCACACCCGCCACGCTGGCCCTGGCCTCGACCACTTGCTTGAGCGTCTCCTGCTCGAAGCTTGCCGCGCCCTGCACGATCTTCACCAAGCTGGGCACGAGATCCGCGCGCCGCTTGTATTGGTTCTGCACCTCAGCCCAGTTGGCTTTCACGTCCTCGTCACGTTCGACAACCTCGTTGTAGCCACAGCCTGTCAGGGGCGAGAGCCCAGCCGTGACAAACGACACGAGCATGAAGGAGCGGGCAAGCCGGCCGCTCAATGCCATCGAGAGCCTGTTCATGGCTGCAATATGGGCCCCACTCGTGCGCGCGCAAGAGCAAATCAGCGGCGCGCTGTGGCCACGCTGCTTGCCAAGCGCTCGCTGCCGACGCTGGATCAGTGCTCGCTCGGCAACATCGCTTCGAGCTCAGCGCGCCCCATCTCGACGCGCCTGCCGAGCTCCTCGCGCTGCCCGAGCACGCTTTGCAGCCAGAGAAACGAGAGAGCAGAGAGCGCCACGCTTGCGCCCGCTGCGGCGCCAAACACGGCGACCTCGGTGTGCCGCGGCCGCGTCGCATCCGCGGTCGCAGCAAAGAGCACCGCGTACGTGCCGAAGACCAGCGCGCTGCCAGCCGAGATCCCCAGCA
>JADGRG010000148.1 GCA_017881145.1 Sandaracinaceae bacterium
ACTGCAGGCCTTCCGAGGCCAGGTCGCGCATCACGACATCGGGGCGCGCATCGGGCTTGTCCATCTTGTTGATGGCCACGATGATCGGCACCTTCGCCGCCTTGGCGTGGCTGATGGCTTCCTTGGTCTGCGGCATGACGCCGTCGTCTGCTGCAACAACTAAGATCACGATGTCCGTGACGTTAGCGCCGCGCAAACGCATTTGTGTGAAGGCTTCATGGCCCGGAGTATCGATGAAGGTGATCGGATGGCCTTCGAGCTCCACGGTGTAGGCGCCGATGTGCTGGGTAATTCCGCCGGACTCCTGAGCCGCGACGTTGGTTAGCCGGATGCGGTCCAAGAGCGAGGTCTTGCCGTGATCGACGTGACCCATCACGGTCACCACGGGCGCACGGTGCAGTCGCTGCGCGGCGTCGTCGACGTATTCGCCGCGAGCTTCCGTGATGAGGTCGTCCTCGGTGACGGCCACGTTCTCCACTTCGAAACCGAACTCGGCCGCCAAGATGTTGGCGGTATCCGCGTCCAGCGTGGAGTTGATCATCACGCCGGTCGTGCCGAGCTCCATGAGCTTGGCCAACACATCCGTCGCCTTCAGCGACATGCGCGCTGCGAGGACCTGCAATCCGATCTCGTCCTCGATCCGAATCACGCGCTTGGCTGCGCTTGGTGTGGTGATCTCGGTCTTCGCGCCCTTCTTACCAGGCGCCATCTTGCGAGCACGGCCGGGTCGCCCACGCTGCTGCTGCTGCCGGCCGGTCGGGCCGAGCGCCGAACGAGCGAGCTCGCGACGACGAGGCGGCGTGACGCCAGCAGCTGCTTGCTGCAACTGGGCCGTCTTCGCCTGGTGCTCGGCGACGATGCGCGAGCGAGCCGCCGCCGACAGCGGCACAGCGGACGAAGCCACCATGCTGCCACGAGCAACGACGCCGGGCGGCAGATCACTCTGGGCCAACCGCTGCGCGAAGGGCAACGGCCCGGCACCACCTTGACCACCTTGACCACCCTGACGCGAGCGTCCAGGTTGCTTGGGTGCAGGCTCTTGCGTCGGATCTGACTCCAGCGCGCTTTCACGCGCTGCGATCTCTGCTCGGACCTCGGCACGCGCCGCGGCTTGCAGCGCCGCTTCGGTGCGGGGCGGGGGCGGCGGAGCTGGGGGCGGCGGAGGAAGGATCGCTTCGACCGGAGCCTGGGGCTCGGGTGCGGGAGCGTGCGCGATGATTTCAAGCGACTTGCTGGGCTGAGCAGGCTCGCGACGCACCGGCGCAGGCGTTGCGGGAGCAGCGACCGGTGCCGGCCGTCGAGCTTCTTCGCGACTCGGCGCTACCGGCTTGGCAACGACGGGCTCGGGGACGTCGTCCTCTTCCTTCTTGGCGACGGCGCGGCGACGCACCACCGTCGGTCGGATGCGCTCCTCGACGAGGTTGTGCTGCTTTTCCTTCTCGGCGGCACGCTTGACGCGCTCGATGTCGACGACTTCGAGCGAGCTCATGTGGTTGCGCACTTGCACACCGAGCGTTGCCAGCTTGGTCATCAGCTCGCGGTTGTCGAGCCCCATCTCCCGAGCCACTTCGTAAACGCGAGTCTTGATTATGATTCCTCCACCGCCGAGGGCGCTAGGCCGCTCGGCGGGTTGGTGATTCCCACCGAGGGCCGCAGGCCGCTCGGCGGGTTGGTGACCCCAGCCGAGAGCTGCACGCTGCTCGGCGGGTACGGTACGAGCTCGGCGGCGCACTCTAGTGCGCGCCTGAGCGCGTCCGCGATCCCTGTGTCGAGAATCGCCAGAACGGAAAGGGTGGTCCGGCCGAAGAGTCGACCGAGTCCGTCCTTTGTGCTCCAAACGAGGCAGCTGCGGCCGAGCCGCTCCGCTGCACGCTGCAAATCTCCGCGGCTACCCTCGGCGTCTGCCGCGACGATCAAGAGCTGCGCCTTGCGCGCAGTCATGGAGTCGCGCACCGATTCGGTGCCCATCGCCATCAACTTGGCGCGACGAGCTGCCAGCAAGAGCCCCTCCGCGCGACGCAGGTATTGGTCAGCTGCAACCTGTGCCAGTGCGGGCGCCGACGCGTCGTCTTCACCACCCACCGCGCGACGGAAGGCTCCGGTGCGTACGGCCGCCTCGACGCAGCGGTAACGAGGGTGCACCGATACACCACGACCCGGCTGCTTGCGCCGAACGTCCGGAACGAGCCGCGGGGGTTCGCCGGCCACGACGAAACGCAGGAGCGCCTCACGAGCGTCCGTTTGTCGGCAGCCCATGCAGGAGCGCTGGTTGTCTTCTCCGGCCGGTTCGTTCATGCCCGTCTCTACCCTCACGCCTCGCCATCGCTCGGCGAGCTCGCTGCGCTTGCCGCACTGGCTGCGCTCGCTGCAGCGGCAGTGGCTGCAGCAGCTGCAACCTCGGCCGTCTTGGCTTCTTGTGCTGCGGCAGCAGCCTGCAGCTCCGCGTCGTGCCGCTCGCGCGCGAGCTTCTGCCCCTGCGCTACCGAGTCGAGCTCGCTGCTGATGTAGTGCACGGAGCCCTCGCGAATCACCTGGGCACGCTTGGCGCCGAGCCCAGTTCGGATGGCCAACCGGTCCACGTCTTCTTCGGCGTGAAGGTCGCGCACGTTGCGATAGCCAGCGTGCAGCAAGAGATCCGCGATGCGCGGTGTGACGCCCTGCACGAGCAAGAGCTCGTCGCGGTCGTTCAGCAAGTCTTCGCCGCTGATGGCCCGCGTGATGCGACCCAAGCGCAGCTTCTCCATCGCGTTTTCGGCGCGATGCTTGAGCGATGCTGCGTTCTGCGGCCCGCCCAATCCCTCGAGGGCGCCGAGCTCTTCTTCCGAAGCCTCAGCCACTTCATCCAAACTGCGGAAGCCCTGCTTGTAGAGAGTCAGCGCAAGGTTGCGGTCCAAGTTCTCAATGGAAGCCAGCGCCGAGATGGCCTGCTCCTCCATGATCTTGAACTTCGACTCGCCGATCACGTCGAGGCGCCAGCCGGTGAGCTGCGATGCCAGCCGCACGTTCTGACCACGGCGACCGATCGCCAGCGAAAGCTTGTCGTCTGGGACCACCAGCTCCATGCCGCTGTTGGCTTCATCGATGATGACGCGCGCGACATCCGCCGGCGCGATCGCGTTGCACACGAAGCGCGCGGGATCGCGATCGTAGGGAACGATATCGATCTTCTCGCCGCGTAGCTCCTGCACGACAGCCTGCACGCGCGAGCCCTTCATGCCGACGCACGCACCCACGGGATCGACGTCCGGATCACGGCTACTAACCGCGATCTTGGAGCGTGCACCCGGCTCACGCGCGGCTGCGACGATGCGAACGATGCCTTCGTAGATCTCCGGGACTTCCATCTCGAAGAGCTTCACGAGCAAGCCAACGTCGGTACGCGAAAGAATGATCTGCGGTCCACGCGCCTCGCGGTCGATGTCGCAGAGGAAGGCCACGATGCGGTCGCCGGGACGGTAGGTCTCGCGCGGCGTCTGGTACTTCTGCGGCAGGATGCCTTCGGTGCGACCGAGATCGACGATGATGTTGCTACCACGCTCGAAGCGCCGCACCACACCGGTGATGATCTCACCCTTGCGATCTTTGTACTCGTTGAAGATGTTCTCGCGCTCGGCGTCGCGGACGCGCTGGATGATGACCTGCTTGGCCGTCTGCGCCGCGATGCGACCGAAGCCGTGCCGCGCCTGCTGGAGTTGCAGCAAGTCACCGAACTCCTTGTCCTGCTGGCGCGCCTTGTCGCTGTCTTCCTTGAGATAGAAGATCTGGAACCCGAGCTCCTCGCCGAGGTCGGCCTCGAGGCCGTAACGCTTGGCGTCCTGCTCCGAGATCTCGCGCTCGGTGTCGCTCACGTCTTCCACCACGATCATGTACTGGAAGAGGTCGACCTGACCGATGCTCTCGTTGTAGCGTGCCTCGAGCTCGCGGTTCGGCCCGAAGGTGCGCTTGGCCGCCGTGAGGATGGCCTGCTCCATCGTCTCGACCAGGATCTTCGGGTCGATGCCCTTCTCGCGACTCACCTGATCGATGATGTGCTGGAGAGAAAGCGTGCCTTCTTGCATGGCTACCTCGTTGCGCCCCGTGCGCTCACTCGCTGCTTTTCGCTCTGCCATTCAAAACCGCTTCTTAGGAGAGCTGGCGGCTGCTCCGTGGAAATACACGAGGTTCGCCTTGGCGATCTCGCAGTGTGGAACCAACACCATTTGGCCGTCTTGCTCGAGCTTCACTGCGTCGCCTTCGACGCCGAGCAAGCTGCCAGAGAACCGACGCCGACCTGCAACCGGCGTATGCGTCTGGAGCTTGACGGGCTGACCCGAAAAGCGCGCGAAGTCCGAGAGCGAGAAGAGCGGCCTGTCGAGCCCGGGCGAACCGACCTCGAGCCGGTAGTTGCCCGAGGGTGTCACGCCTTCAGCCACGTCGAGCGCGGTCGACAAGTCGCGGCTCACGCCTTGGCAGTCGTCCAACGAGACACCCGCGCCGCGCTTGATGTCAGCTCCTGGCCGCTCGATCAGCACCTTCAAGACCAACCCGTAGTCGCTCGAAAACCGAGCGTCCACCAGGGCCACCCCATGGGCAGCGCAGACCGGCTCGACGACCTGGCGCAATTGCGCCAAATGTGCAGAGCCGTTCAGCTTTTCTGCAGCCACAGGCATGTATGAGGAGCCGTCCAAAGGTTCAAAAAGAGAAAAAAAAAGGCGGACCCAACGGGAGGCCCACCGGCTCAATCCCAAACTTCGGCCGCCCATGTACCACAGCCACTCCTACGCAGCAAGACGAGCCCTCGTCGTGCGATGGTGCTGCGCGCTCAGCCTTTGGGGGTTTCACCGTGGATGTAGACGCGGGTTCCCGTGCCGCTCTGCTTGGCGTAAAT
>JADGRG010000149.1 GCA_017881145.1 Sandaracinaceae bacterium
CCGGAGGTAATGGCGGAGCAAATGCCACAAGGATAGGTGGATCAGCAACTGCCGGAGGCGGAGGGGGTGGTGGTGGTGAAGGTGGTGGTGGTGGTGGTGGTGGTGGCGGCGGCGGTGGTGGTGGTGGTGGTGGCGGCGGCGCTGCTCCGCGCGGTGGCTACGATCAGGGCTCGCCGGCCGACGAATTCAGCGGCGGTCACGAGGGCGGCAGCGACGGCCCCAACGACGACGACATCCCGTTCTGAATGCCGGCCCGTCAGGGCACTCGCTCGTGGCAGAAAAGAAGCAACGCGCTGATCTCTTGCTCGTGTCGCGCTCGCTAGCGCCGAGTCGGGAGCGGGCTCGCGCTTTCATCCTCGCAGGCAAAGTGTTTTCGGGCCAGCGTCGCATCGACAAAGCTGGCGACACTCTTGCTGCCGACGCGCCGCTGGAGGTTCGCGGTGAAGATCATCCCTATGTGTCTCGTGGCGGCGTGAAGCTGGCCGGTGCGCTTCTTGCGTTTGGCTTTGATCCGAGCGGGCTCGTCGCGGCGGACTTCGGGGCCTCGACCGGCGGCTTCACGGACTGCCTGCTCTCGCGCGGTGCAGCGCGCGTCTACGCCATCGACGTCGGCTACGGACAGCTCCACGACAAGCTGCGTCGCGATCCGCGCGTCATCGTCATGGAGCGCTGCAACGCACGGCACCTTTCGCCCAGCGATCTACCGGAGGTGCTCGACCTGGTCGTGATAGACGCTTCGTTCATCGGCCTAGGCAAGCTCTTGCCGGCTGCAGCGCTGCTCCTGCGTCCCGCGGGCGAGGTGCTGGCGCTGGTCAAGCCGCAGTTCGAGGTAGGGCGCGGCGCGGTGGGCAAGGGCGGCGTGGTGCGGGACGAAGTTGCGCGTCAGGCCGCGATCGCACGCGTGATCAACGAGGCGGAGGTGCTGGGCTTCGCATGCCTCGCCCAGGCCGACGCCGTGATCGCCGGCCCCGAAGGCAACCAGGAGCATTTCGTGTACCTGCGAAAGCGCAGAGAGCCGTAAACGAAACGGCCGCCCAGCGTTGCAGCGAGGCGGCCGTCTTCAGGGTGCCGTGTCAGCTTACTGGATGGGGATGTTCACGACGTTGCTGCCGGTGTTGGTGAAATCGCAGTTGCTTGGGGTCGTGCTGTTGCACGCGCCGCTGCCATTGGGGTTGATGTACACATAGCCGACGGAAGAGAGCGTCCCCGCAGCTGTCAGGCTGGTCCCGGGCACGACGGCGGTGGCCTCGGTGTCACTCACCCACGTGGTCGCGATCGGAGTGTTCCCGTGGATGAAAACCGAGCCACGCTGCGCCAAGCCGGTGCCGGTGACGGTGATCGTCTGGTCCGTGGAGTTTGCCGTGAGCGTCGTGGGAGTGATGCTCTGCACATAGCCGATCGACCCGGTGCCACCGGCCAGGTCACAGTAAGGGTATTGACCGCCGTTGCTGCCGACGCGCTTGTACTTGAGCGCCAGCGCCTTGTCGCCGACGTGGCAATCTGTGGATCCGCTCGCCGGGTCGATGCAGCAGCCAGCTTCGATGATGTAGCAGAATGCGTACTGCTTGCAGCCATAGCTAAGGTAAGTCGTGGCCGCGCCTTGTGACACGGCGGGACAGTGCGTGGTGTCGTTGGCGGTGGCGTGCCAACCGCTCGTTGACTGACACGAGAGGTTCGGATCGACGACGCCCAGCGTCGAGAAGTGGGTGAGCTGGAGGCTCGAACCGTCCGCAGCCAAGAGCAGCGGATCGGCAGGCTTGGTCGCGTCGTGGAAGTCGAGCGCGATCAACGCACCGTTGCCGACCGTGACCTTGACCGGCGTGGTGAAGGTGGTGCCCGCGGGGCCGAGCTCGATCACGTCGTGGAAGGCCGTCTTGAGGCCGTCGGTGCCCCAGCTCAGCGTGGAAGGGTCGACCTGCTTGACGGTGATGTCCTTGCCGCCAGCATTGGTGGGGAAGTCGAAGGTCAGTGTGGTTCCGGAGGTTGACTGAAAGTGGAAGAGGCCGCCCGCAGCGGGCACGTGGAAGCTTTGCGCGCTGCTGCCGGCGTCGTCGGTGTTGCCAGCGTCATTTGTGAGCCCCGCATCCTTGGGCGCGCTGGCATCCTTGGGCGCGCTGGCATCCTTGGGCGTGCTGGCATCCTTCTTGGCGCCAGAGCCGGCGCCCGCATCCTTCTTGGCGCCAGAGCCGGCGCCACCAGCATCACTGCCGGCATCCTGCGTGCAGCACTTGTCGGTCGTCTTGCACGCGACGAAAGCCAAGCTCGCCGCTACCATCATCACGAAAGCTATTCCGTTACACTTCACGCTTCGCCTCCACTCTTGTGTTGTTGCGTCTCACGATGCAGCGCTCAGCCCCGCTTCGACTCGAGCACCCGTCGAAAGAAATCGATCCTGCCAGCACCGGCCCCAAGCTGTCGATGTAAGTCGCGGTGTATGCTCGACCGCACGTCGGCTGCGAAGAACCCACACGCTCCTGCACATCGAGCGCCTCGGGTGGATCACAACAGAATGTTGCAGGTTGCCGCGGCGAAGCTGACGCCGACGTTGCAGGACATCCCGTTCCTCGCCCTCGCCCTCGCTCTGCCGTGCGTTGCGGCGAGTTGCTGCGTTGCGGCGAGTTGCTGCGTTGCGGCGAGTTGCCGCGTCGCCGACTGGCACGCGGCGCCACGATCCGATTCCGCTGGTTCGGGCGGGTGGATTCGAACCACCGTAGTCGGTACCAAAAACCGAAGTCCTGCCGTTGGACGACGCCCGAAAATGCGCGGTGGAACCTAGCGCAGAAGCGGTGCCTGGGACAAGGCGACGTTAGTTTCGGCTTCAGTTTTCGCCGACCGCTCGTCTGTCGTCGAGCGCAGCGCCTCTGCTGCGTCCAGAAACACCTGCGCTTTCAGCACGGTTTCGTCGAGCTCGCGCTCGATGATGCTGGCTTCGACGATCCCACCGCCAGCGAAGTAGCGCACCTCGCCGGCTTCTATCGTGGCTGTCCGGATGGCGACTGCCAGAGAGAGCCCACCGCTCTGATCGAGGTAGCCAACGGCGCCGGTGTAGACACCGCGTGGCACCTCTTCGAGCGCATCGATGATCTGCATGGCGCGCTCCTTGGGTGCGCCGGTGACGCTGCCAGGCGGAAACGTCGCTTCCAGAATGGCGCGCGCGCCCACCTCGGAGCGCGTGGTGCAGATCACCGTCGAGACCAGATGTGAGAGCTTGGCATAGCGCTCCACCGCCATGATCTCGGGAACCTGCACCGTCCCCAGCTCGGCGACTCGGCTCAGATCGTTGCGCATCAGATCGATGATCATCGAGTGCTCGGCGCGCTCCTTCGGGTCGCCGGCCAGGGCGTGTGCTTCCAGCGCGTCCTGACCGCTGCGTGCCAGCGTGCCTTTGATCGGACGCGTCAGCAGCGTGCGCTCGGCGCGCTGCCAGCGCAGAAAGCGCTCCATGGTGCGGGCGATGATCGAGCGCTGGCCATCGTCGAAGAAGAACCCGAGCGGCACCGGGCTTTGTTCGCGCATCGCGAGTCCCAGGCGCAGAGCGTCACCAGCGTAGCTGGCGCGCAGCACGCGGGCCAGATTGACTTGATAGATGTCGCCGGCTGCGATGTGCTCGAGCGCGCGCGCAATGGCGGCCGCGTGTTGTGCTGGATCGGCTGCGACCACCCGCCCGATGCGTGCCTCCGGTGAGCGTGGCGGCGCATTGAGACGCGCCCGCAAGTGCTGGCCTGCCAGCGCGCTCTCGGCGACCACGAACGCGCGGCCTTCCAGGTGATCGATGGCGATGAGCGCGTCGTAACGAGCGAAGAACACCGCGGGCGGTGCGGTGGGGTGGCTGGCGCGTGCCCGCGATTCGCGCTCTGACTTGGCTTCGTAGGAGATGTAGCCGATCCAGCGCGGGACAATATTCGCAGGGGGGCCGCTGGCGTGCGTCTGCGGAGCGCTGCGCGAGGCGTCGGTGGCCGCGCCACAGAGCTCGTCCAGCAGCGCAAAGGGCGACGGGTCGCTGGCCACCGAGAGCCGCGTTTCGACCGGATCTGAGCCCAAAAACGAGTAGCGGCCTTCGGACGCGGAGGAACCTTCGGCGTCCAGCCAGGCGAGCCCCGGCCGGTTGCAGAGCACGCGCGCCACGGCTTCTGGCGAGGTCTCGGCCGGCAGCTCCTGCACGAACATGGCCTGCCGTTAGTGCATGGTGGCAGAGCGCGCAAGGGGTCGGCACGTCTTGTGCGCAGGCTAGCTCGGATGGCACCGTAAGCGTCTGCGGTTGCCGGGTGGGTGAGCAGGACGCTACCGCCGGCCGCCGTCGAGCATCGACCCGCACCAGTTTCAGCTTGCACCTTGGTCTGTGGAACCTCGCCACGTCATGCTCACCCGCGTAGCAAAGTACGAGATCATCGACGAGATCGGTCATGGCGGCATGGCGACCGTGTACCGCGCTCGCGACACGCTCCTGGACCGCCTGGTGGCGCTCAAGGTGATGCATCCGCACTTGCAGGGCGCCAAGGAAGCGCGCGCACGCTTCGCCCGCGAAGCGCTGACCATCGCGCGCCTCAAGCATCCGAGCATCCTCGAGATCTACGACTACAGCGGTGAAGACAGCGACATCAGCTACATCGCGACCGAGCTGCTCACCGGCCCGACACTGAAAGTCTTTGCGGAGCAGCAGCCGGACATCCCGGCAGAGATCGCCGCTTGCATCGTGATTCAAGTCGCCAGCGCGCTCTTTGCTGCGCACGCGGAGGGCGTCATCCATCGCGACGTCAAACCCGAGAACGTGATGCTGCACGAGGGTCGCACGGTGAAGCTCACCGACTTCGGCATCGCGCAGCTGGTCGACGTGCAGGGCATGACGACCACCGGGCAAGTGTTGGGCTCGCCGGCGCACATGGCGCCCGAACAGATCGAAGGTCGCGAGTGCGATGCGCGCTCCGATCTCTTCTCGCTCGGCACCGTGCTCTACCTGCTCGCGACCGGAGAGCTGCCCTTTCAAGGCAAGAACCCGCACCAGGTGCTCAAGCAGATCGCCGAAGGCCACTTTCGCGATCCGCTGCAAATCAAGCCTCAACTGGGTGGTCGGCTGGCTGCCATCCTGCGGCGCTGCCTGCAGGTCGATCCCCAGAAACGCTACCCGGATGCGCGCGAGCTCGAGCTGGCCCTGCTCGCTTTTGTGGCTGAAACCGGGATCGACGATCCGGGCAAGACGCTGGCCGAGTATCTGAAGGACCCGCCAGCGTTTTCCGAGGCCTTCCGAGCGCGCATCATCGAAACCCAGATCGTCCGTGGCGAGGCTGCGATGAAGCGCAGTGAGATCCCGGAAGCCATGGACGCGTTCAACCGCGTGCTCTCGTTCGATGAAAGCAACGCGCGCGTGCTCAGCGCGGTGCAGCGTCTGGGGCGACGCACGCGGATGCGCCGGGCCATGCTCTGGTGCGGAGTCGCGACGCTGGGCGCGGCGCTGGTCGTGGCGGTGACGCATCGGCCCACGGCCACGCCGAAGCACACGACTTCGGTGGTGCAGAGCGCCGAGCAGCCCAGCGAGCTCTCGCAGCCAACGGCGGCGGACACACCGGCTGACACCGCGCAGGCTGCTGCGCGCGATGAGAAGAGGGTGCGATCTGCTGCGGAGGAACGCGTCAAAGCCGAGCGCCGTGCCGTGCTGCGTGCGGCTGCGAATCTGGCCAAGAACGGCAACGAACCGCGCCACGTCGTGTTGCGGCCTGAGCCCGCCAACGTCTCAGTCAGCGTCGACGGCTCGCTGCCGCGCGACTTTGGTCCTTCGTTTCACGAGCTCGATCTTTCGCCCGGCGCTCATGTCTTCAAGTTCACCGGCGCCCACGAATGCTGCGTCGACGACGAGCTGCACGTGAAGATCGCGCCCGGTCCAGGCACCACCGTGCTGGAGCACCGCCTGAAGTTCCGACCGGCTGGGCTCTACGTCGTGTCCAATACTCCCGCCAACGTGGTCGTGGATGGTGGCAGCGCCGGGGGCCGTACCCGTTCGGTGATTCAAGTCCCACAACCGAGCAGCATGTTCGAGACGCACAAGGTTCGGGTGACCGCCGACGGCCACGGCGATGTGGTCCGCGAGGTTCGGTTGCGTGCCGGCCAGGTCGAGACCATCGAGGTGCAGCTCGAAAAGGCCAAAGATCCCGCGCCACCCGGCTGATTCTGGTGGAGATCGTGTATAAACCGGAGCATGCGGCTGCCTGCCTCGGGTCTGCGCCAGTGCGTGCTCCTCGGGGCTCTGGCCTTCTGGCTGGTGGCTTGGGCCACGCCCGTGTTCGCGAATGATTTCGACGAATTCGAGACCGCGCGCAGCGCCTACGACGCGCAAGACTACGCCCGCGCCGTGCAGCTCTTCGAGGCGCTGGTCGCAGGCGATGCGCCACGCCTGAGCAACCGGTCGCTCTTACTGGAGTCGCAGAAGTATCTGGGCGCCAGCCACCTCTTCCTCGGACAGCTCGATCGTGCCGAGCGGGACTTCGAGCGCCTGCTGCGCATGGACCCCAGCTACGTGCTAGACCCGCTGGGTTTTCCCGAGGAAGTGCAAGGGCTTTTCGCACGGGTCAAGACCCGCCTGGACGCCGAGCGCAAAGCGGCCGAGCAAGCGCGCAAGCGGGAAGAGGCTCGGGTGCTTCGCGCCGCCGAGGAGCGCGCCAGCCGCGAGCGCGATCGCTGGCAGCGGCTCAGCGCGCTAGCCCAGGTCGAGCACGTCAACGAATTGCGCTCGCGCTGGGTCGCGTTGGTGCCCTTCGGGATCGGGCAGATGCAGAACGGCCACGATGGACTGGGCCTGGTGTTGGCTGTCTCCGAGGGCGCGCTCCTGGCCATCAGCATCACGAGCTACCTGCTCCACGAGGACTTGCGGGGCCAGCAGCCCGCCACCAACAAGGTCGCCGAAGCCCAGCGAGCCGAGAGCGCCTTCCGCTACACCAACCAGATTTCCTTCGGTCTCTTTGCGGCGTTGGCCGTGACCGGGGTGCTCGACGCCGAGCTGCGTTTCCTGGGCACCCGCTCCTACGACCGCAAGCGACCACTGCCGGCCGACCTCTACGGCGGCCCTGAGCTTTCCGTCGGGCCGGCCAGCGCCAGCGTGCGCCTGCGCTTCTGAGCAAAGCGCGCACGGGAATCGCGAAAAGCTGATCCATTTCATGCGTTTTCGACGCCCACGCACTTGACAGAAGTCGGTCCACACGTATCCTTCCCGGCCCCACACCCAGGCTACGCCCGGTGGTGGATTTAAAGGGATTTCAGGCTGCATGCCGACCATCAACCAGCTCATCCGTAAAGGCCGCACGGCGAAGGTCAAGAAGACCGACTCGCCCGCGCTGCAGAATTGCCCGCAGAAGCGCGGTGTTTGCGTGCGCGTCTACACGACCACGCCCAAGAAGCCCAACTCGGCTCTGCGCAAGGTCGCCCGCGTCCGGCTCAGCAACGGCATGGAAGTGACGACCTACATCCCGGGCGAAGGTCACAACCTGCAGGAGCACTCAGTCGTGCTCATCCGCGGTGGCCGCGTGAAGGATCTTCCGGGCGTTCGTTACCACGTGGTGCGCGGCACGCTCGATGCGACCGGCGCCCAGGGTCCGAGCAACACCAACAAGGCCGAGCGCACGCAAGGCCGCTCTAAGTACGGCGTCAAGCGCCCCAAAAAGTAAGATTGTGAGCTGAGCCATGTCACGTCGCCGCGACATCCCCAAGCGCAAGATTCTCCCCGACCCCAAGTTCCGGGATCGGTTGGTCGCCAAGTTCACCAACATCCTCATGTATGGTGGCAAGCGTTCGACCGCCGAGGGCATCGTTTACGGCGCCTTCGACATCATCCAGGAGCGTTACAAGGCCGACCC
>JADGRG010000150.1 GCA_017881145.1 Sandaracinaceae bacterium
CCCACAACACACGCAGGCGTAGGTGCCGGGATCCTTGTGGTCCCAGTAGCGCCCGGTGAACGCCGGCTCGGTGCCGCGAAGCCGCGCTACGCGAAACGCATCGACCGGGAGCTCGGCCTGCCACTGCGCTTGGGACTTCTCGAGCTTGTCGACCATCTCACCCTCGCCTTTCCGGCTCGCGCTTCCACGCCACTCTTGCATTCCACTATGTTGACCTTCGGCTAGGATGTCGACCCCTGCATGTCGCGACGCGCCCACCTCAAGACTCTGCTCGACGAGCTACAGCCACAGGACGCCATGCTGCGCGAGCAGCGAGCGCGCATGCTCGCGCTGCTGGCAAACGCGAAGGACCCGTTCGCACGCGAGAGCTACCAGCCAGGCCACTTCACGGCCAGCGCGTTCATCTTCGATCCAGCGCAGCGTGCGCTCTTGCTCATCCTGCACGGCAAGCTCGGTCTCTGGCTTCAACCGGGAGGCCACATCGATCCCGACGACACGGACGTCATCGCCGCGGCACGCCGTGAAGTGAGCGAGGAAGTTGGCCTGTCCGACTTGGAGCTGGCCTCACCCGGCCTTTTCGATATCGACATCCACGAAATTCCCGCACGCGGCTCGACACCGGTGCACCAGCACTTCGACTTGCGCTTTCTCTTCCTGGCACAAGACCGCTTGGCTCGTGCAGGCAGCGATGCGCGCGATGCGCGCTGGGTTCCGTTGCAGGAAATCGAAGCGCTGCATAGCGACGCCTCCGTGGTGCGCATCGCGATGCAGCTGAACGCGAGGGCGAGGACGCGCTGATGGGCCTGGCAGATGTACACGCGCACCTGACCAGCCCACGCTTCGGCTCGGAGCTTGCGCAGGTGCTGCAACGCGCGCGAGCAGCTGGCGTGACCACCATCATCAGCAACGGACTCAACCCCGCGGACAACCGCGCGGTGCGCGAGCTGGCAGCACGCGAAACGTTGGTGAAGCCCGCCTACGGGTTCTATCCGGTCGATACGGTGCTGGCGCAGATGCGTGCGGCTGGCGTCGAATACCCTCGCGAAGAGGACGGCGAGTGCGGCGCCGAAGAAGGCATCGCGTTCGTCCGTGAGCACGCGGAAGAGGCTTTCGCGATCGGTGAAATCGGCCTCGATGGCTACTGGGTACCGGAACCTTTCTGGGCCGAACAGGAAGCCGTGTTCTGCACCCTGGTGTGCCTGGCGATGCAGGCCAGCAAGCCGATCATCGTCCACACTCGCAAGCGCGAGCGCAGAACCTTCGAGCTCCTGGTCGAGCTCGGCGCCAAACGTGTCGACTGGCACTGCTTCGGCGGCAAGGTGAAGCTGGCGCGCGAGATTGCCGAGCACGGGCACTACTTCTCGATCCCGGCCAACGCTCGCAGGTCCGAGAGCTTCACCCGCATGCTGCAGACTCTGCCGCGCGAGCGTGTGCTGCTGGAGACCGACTGCCCCTATCTCGGCCCTACGCCCGGCAGCGGCAGCGAACCAGCGCACATCGCTGGCACCGCCAGCTACGCTGCCGAGCTCTGGGGCACTGACCTCGCTGCGGTGCACGGCCAGCTGGCTGAGAATTTCTTCCGGCTTTTCGGCGTCGCGCCCTGAGCCCGGCGATCCCGGACGGAAGCCGCGAGCACCCACTCCAGTGTCCTGAAGATTGAGCCGGAAACGCTGCCACGTGGCACCAGGTACTATCGAGACCCGGACATTTGTGGTAGCCGGTCTGGGCGTTAGTGGTTGGTCTTTCCGGCGCATCGCATGGCTCTCTGGCTGCCGCTGCGAGCGCCCGGCGTGAAGGGATTGTGCAATGCGTCGATGGCTGCAACTCACCCTGATCTCTGGCTCGATCGCGAGCGCACTCTGCATGTTCGCGTGTAGCAGCACGCCCGCCGCCAACAACGCTGGCACTGCGGGGCACAGCAACATCACGCCCAAAGCAGGCACCGGTGGGGCCGGTGGCGTCGCTGGCGGCAGCGGTGCAGACGGCTCGGTCGCAACCGCATGCGGAACCTCGACCTGCGCAACCGGCCAGAGCTGCTCGGCGGCGCACGTCTGCGTGACGAACTGCACGACCGACGGCGATTGTAGCGGCGGCAAGTGTTGCAACTCCGCCTGCTCCGACGTCACGAGCGACAGCGCAAACTGCGGAGCCTGCGGCACCGTCTGCACGGCGAGCCAGCAGTGCACGAAGGGCGCCTGCAACGAGCTCTTGTGCACCCCCAGCACGACGACCTCATCCGCGGACGATGCCGGAACCAGCGACGCGGGTCCGACCGCCGCCGTCGGCAGCAACGGCTGCCGCCCAAACGAACAATGCACCATGAGTTCGAGCGGGTCACCGGCGTGCAGCTGCGGCACACACCCGAGGTGTGGCACAGGCGAGACCTGCAGCTCCTCGGGCTCATGCAGCTGTGGGCTCTCGGCCAGTTGCACGGCGCCTAGCAGCTGTTGCGGCACGGGCTGCGCCAATCTGCAAACCGACAAGAATAACTGCGGCAAGTGCGGACACGCCTGTCTGGGCACCGCGACCTGCCAAAGCGGCGCCTGCGCCTGTTCGCAGCTCGGCTATGACCTCTGCGGCAGCGAGTGCGTCAACCTGCAGGCCAACGCCGCGCACTGCGGCAAGTGTGGCGCGACGTGTCCGACGGGCGCGACTTGCAGCGCTGGCGCCTGCCAATGCCCGAGTGGCCAGATTGCTTGTGGCGGCGAGTGCGTGAGCGCCAACACCAATGACCGTTGTGGCGCCTGCGATACGAAGTGTGATCAGGGCATCACCAACTGCCACGAGCGCAC
>JADGRG010000151.1 GCA_017881145.1 Sandaracinaceae bacterium
CGTGGCGGCGAGGCTCGTCGACCAAGTCAGCGGTGGGATGGGTGTCTTTGGCGCCGGATTCGTCACGCCAGCGCGGATGCGGTTGTGCGCAGCGGTGATGCCCTTGAGCCGACCGGTCTCCGGATCGGCGCCGGTGGTGGTGCCTGCATCGTGCGACACGCCCGCATCCGGCGAACCGGAGCCCGCGCTGCCTCCTGCCGAACCCGCTGATCCCGCCGCAGCGCCGCCAGCGCCAGCGTGACCCTGCGTGCCGGCTACACCTGCGCTGCCTGTGCCACCGCCACCACTGCCAGATGCGCTTCCTGCCGAGCCTGTGCTGGCGCCCTGCCCTGCTGCACCCGATCCCGCAGTCCCCAGCGCCTCGCAAGCGCAAAGCCCGTACGAAAGGCCGTCTGCACTGCAGGTCTGCGTCCCAGGGGTGCCACCTTGGCAAACACACTGGCTCGCCCGACCCGGTATGCAACCTTGGCCGACGCTGACCGCGCCTTTGTCACCGGTGCTGCAGGCCGCTAGACCACAAGCCAACGCGCCCACGAACACCCACAGCGTGCGTCTCATGCGTTCCTCCAAATGACCGTGACTTCAGATTGTCCGCGGCAGCCGGCCGATCTGCAAGGCCCCAGGGTTACCGAGGATAGGTGCTCGCAGGCCCTCCGGAAGGCTCACACGCGCTACCACCCACGCTTGACGCCGATGACGCACGCCGGACAATGGCAAAGATGGGCAGCATTCTCGATCAACTCCCCGACAGCGTCTCAATCTATGAAGTCGGCCCGCGCGACGGTTTGCAGAACGAAGCGTCCACCGTCGGCACGGTGCGCAAGCTGCGGCTGATCGAGGCGCTGATTGAGGCTGGCTGCAAGCGCGTCGAGATCACGAGCTTCGTGTCGCCGCACTGGATCCCGCAGCTCGCTGACGCCGACAACGTCGCAAGCATGACCCAAGCGCGCGACGGCGTAACGCTCAGCGCGCTCTGTCCAAACGCCAAGGGTCTGGCTCGGGCCCAGGCTGCTGGCATGCACGAAATTGCGGTGTTTCTGAGCGCGAGCGAAACGCACAACCGTCGCAACATCAACAAGTCGGTCGATGAAGCGGTGGCCGTGTTCCGCGAGCTGATTCCAGAAGCCCGAGCCCTCGGCATGCGCGTACGCGGCTACGTTTCCACGGTGTGGGGCTGTCCCTACGAAGGCGACGTCGATCCGCGCCGTGCGCTAGAGCTAGCCAAAACACTGCTCTCGCTCGGCTGCTACGAGATCTCGCTCGGCGACACGCTGGGCGTGGGCACGCCGCGCCAGACCGAAGAGATCTTGCAGCTGATGCTTTCGGAGTTGCCAGCGAACCAACTCGCCATGCACATGCATGACACGCGTGGCCAAGCGCTGGCCAACGTCCTGGTCGGCCTCTCGCTCGGCATTCGCACCATCGACGCAGCCATCGCCGGTCTCGGCGGCTGTCCCTACGCGCCGGGTGCGTCGGGCAATCTCGCAACCGAAGATCTTGTCTACATGCTGCACCACATGGGCATCGCCACGGGCATCGATCCGGAGAAACTCTGGGACGCCGGTCGCGTCGCCGAAGCCATCGTGCGTCACGAGTTACCTGGAAGAGTGCACCGCGCGGGGCTGCGTTCTCTCAAGGGCTGAGCAAGAAGACCCTGCAAAACGGGCCGTTTCTTGCTGCGATATCGCTGCAGGGCCGGTTTTCCCCGGCGAAGCGTGGCGTCCCTCGATGGGGGCGGTTTTGCGCGATGCGTCGTCAATGCTAGCCTGGCATCCGCTGCGACTAGCCCGACGGGTGCGCCTCGCAGTGCAGCAAAGCAGGTGATGCATGGTCGCACGCGCCCGGTTCCAGCACAGAACGACTGTCGCAAAGTATCAGATGCGGGGTGCGCAATGCGCATGGCGCACATGGCACTGGGCGATGCTCTGCACAGCAAGTCTTCTGGTCGCCGGCAACGCGCAGGCCACGCCGCCCACGGGGAGCGTCGTGGCAACCACCAAGCCACCTGCAGCGCAGTGGGTGTCGCATGAGGTGCTATCGGGCGAGCGCCTGGCAGAGATCGCAGACCGCTACGCGGTGTCGACCGCCTCGATCGTGCGCTGGAACAAGCTCGACCCCGCGCAGCCCCACTACCGAGCGGGCCAGAAGCTGCGGGTGCAGACCCGTCTGCCCGCGCGCCAACGCGAGAAAGTTCACTACGCGGTGCGCACCGGCGATTCGTGGGCGCGCATTGCCGAGCGTTTCCATGTTTCGCAGCGCAAGCTGCAACACGAGTGGAACCACGCCGAGGGACAGCTGCAGATCGGCCAGGAAGTCCTGGTGTGGGCCGAGCCAACGCCCGAGAGCGACTATGATGGCGACCAGAACGCAACACCGCTGAACGTCGATGACTACGACCAAGGCGGCGACACCGCCATGCCCAGGATTGGCCTGCCAGGCGTCGCACAGAGCGTCGGTGCACCAGCGCACGGACATCTGGTGGCTGGCGTGCAGATCCCGAAGAACGACGCGCTTTACAGCATCCGCGATCCAGAGCGCGCCTACGGTTCTAGCCACGCCATCGAAGCGCTGGTGCGTGGCATCGCCTCCTTCCGGCGCGAGACCCGCTTCGATCGCGAGATCTTGATCGAGGACATGAGCGTGCAGAACGGTGGCCGTTTCGGGCCGCACCATTCGCACCGCACCGGACGCGACGTGGATATCGCGCTGCCCTTCATCGCCGGCAAGATCGCCTACACCGACTGGACCGCGACCTGGCGATTGATGAAGTCGTTCGTCGACACCGGAGAGGTTCGTTACATCTTCCTCTCGCGCTCGCGTCAGGTACTGCTCTACAAGGCCGCCAAGCAAGCCGGTGCAAGCTCCGCGGAGCTCGCGACCATCCTGCAGTATCCGCGCAAAGACCGCACCGCCATCGTGCGTCACGCCCGCGGCCACACCCAGCATATGCATGTGCGCTTCCGCTGCGGCCCGCAGGAAAGCGCCTGCGAAGAAGATTGAAGCGCTGCTCCGCACTCTGCGGGCGCGCGTGTCGGTGTTCGCAACCCCGTTGCAGGTGCAGAGGCTCCGGCCGGATTTCGCCCGACCTGAGCACGCAACTTTCGCATCGGTCTGACCGATGCGATGCCAACTCAAGTCAGCGAGGTCATACCATGTGGAATATGTCGCCTTGGCGAACGCACAACACCGGTGCAGAGTGGCAAGACAAGATGCTCACCAACACCGAGCGGGCGCTTCGCATGTTCTGCGTCGCGAGCATGTTTGCGACGCTGGCTATGGCTCGCGTCGCCCACGCAGCCGACCCGTCGGAGTTTCTAACCGAGCTCATAACGCCTGCGGGCTGGGAGGCCCGCACGACACACGGACAGCCGTGCGGCTGGGATCGCGAGCTTCGGGCGAGCACCGAGCTCGTGACGCCAGAGGGCTGGCACGATCGCGTCACCACTGAACCGAGTTGGAGTGGGTGCATGTGCTCCGAGCTAATCGTGCCCAACGAGTGGGCGCGAAGAGGGCAGCGTTCTCGACGTTGATCGGCGCAGCCGCACGGTGCACACCGTGCACGCGAGGCATTTGACTGCGCCACTCCAATTCCGCTCGCGGAATCTCTAGAATAGCGGGATACGGACCTCGCACCGTACCCATGCAAACCTCTTCGCAGAAGCCACCCGGCACCGACGTCAACGCGCCAGTGACTGTCGATGACACGGCCATCCGCGACGCGATGAACACTGTGCTCGCGGAATCGATGCGGCCGATCTGCGTTGGCCTGGCGCTCTTCTACGCGTTGATCAGCATCTGGTATGTCCACGAGCTCACCACCGCTGCCGTGGCTGGACCGCCCATCACGATCGCGCTCGGTTCGCTGACTCTGCACCTGGCTTCCGGCGCGATGATGCCGCTCTCCACCGGCATCTTCTCCTTCGGCCTCTTGACCGCCGCGGTCTGGTTCGAGCGCAACCAACTGCCTGCTTCACTGGCACATCCGGTGGCTGCAGGGATCGGCGCGCTGGTGATCGTCAACTGCCTTCTGCTGATCGTCAGCGCCGCCGACCCGCGGCAGACGACGAATCTGATGGTCGCGCAGATCGGCTTCGGCTGTTTGCTCTTGTCGGTCGGTTGGTTCTCGCTGCTCTCGGCGCTCTCGATCGGGGGCTGGCTCTGGGTGGTTGGAGACCGGCGTGCGGAGGCAGACTGGAATCATTTCGGCATCGCACTGATCGAGGCGATGCTCTTTGGCGCGCTGGTGCTGGCGGTGCGCCTGCGTGCGCAACGCAGACTGCAGCGGCTCCGGCTGGAAGACGAGATCCTCAAGCGCCATCTGCAGGCGGCCAATGCAGCCGCGAAGGTGGCGGTGAAAGCCAAGTCGGAATTCTTGGCGAACATGAGCCACGAGATCCGCACGCCCATGACCGCGATGCTGGGGATGACCGAGCTCCTACAGCTCACAGAGCTCGATGCCACGCAGCGCGACTACGCCGACACGGTGGCACGCTCTGGAGATGCGCTGGTGCAGATCGTCAACGACATCCTGGACTTCTCGAAGATCGAGGCCGGGCAGCTCTCGCTCGAGGAAGTTCGTTTCGATGTGCAAGAGCTAGTCACCGACGTGCGCGAGCTGCTCCGTGTGAAAGCGAAACAGAAAGATCTCGAGCTGCGCACCACGGTGGCCGATGACATCCCGCGCCACTATCTCGGTGACCCGACACGAATTCGCCAGGTGCTGGTGAACCTGATCGGCAACGCGATCAAGTTCACGCACCGAGGGCACGTCACGCTCCACGTCGACGCCATGCCGATCGAAGAGGGTCGTCATCAGGTGAGCTTCGCGGTGGAGGACACCGGCATCGGCATTGCAGTGGAGCACCAAAAACGCGTCTTCGAAGCCTTCACGCAGGCCGACACTTCAACCACTCGGCGCTACGGCGGCACGGGCCTTGGGCTCGCCATCTCCAACCAGCTCGCGCATCTGATGGGCGGCGAGCTCATACTCAAGAGCACGCGCGATGAAGGCTCGACCTTCACCCTGTCTGTGCCGCTGCATGCGGAGGGCAGGGTGCGCACGATTCCGCCCAGCGCGCCGGAGCCGGGCGAACGCTCGTCGTTCAACGGACGCGTGCTGCTGGTGGAAGACAACGCCGAGAACTTGGCGCTCACAGTAGAGCTTCTGCAGCATTTTGGTTGCTCGGTGGATTGCGCCGCCGACGGGCGCGAAGCGCTGGACAAGCTGCGGAAGGACAGGTTCGACCTGGTCTTCATGGACTGTCACATGCCCAACCTCAACGGCTACGACGCGACTCGAGAGATGCGGCGCCGCGAAGGCGACGGAACGCACACACCCGTCGTCGCGCTCACGGCCAGTGTGTTGCCGGAGGAACGCCAGCGTTGTCTCGACGTTGGCATGGACGACTACATAACCAAGCCCTTCAGCCGCCACGACCTACGGCGTGCGCTCGCCCGCTGGCTGGTTTGAGACGCCTCAGCGCGCCAGACCAGGTGGCTTCGGTGGCTGCGCCGAATGCAGGCCGCACTCCTTGCGTGTGGCGTCTTCCCACCACCAGCGACCCTCGCGCTCATGCTGTCCCGGCAGAACCGCACGCGTGCAGGGCTCGCAACCGATGGAGACGAAGCCACGCTCGTGCAGCTCGTTGTAGGGCACATCGTGAGCACGGATGTACTGCCAAACCTGCGCCGAGCTGTAGCGCGAAAGCGGATTGAGCTTGGCGAGCACGCCGTTCTTGCCTTCGAAGGATGGGTCGAGCTGCAAGACCGGCACGTCCCCACGCGTGGCCGGGCTCTGATCCTGGCGCTGGCCGGTCATCCAGGCGTCATAGCCAAAAAGCGCACGCTTGAGCGGCTCCACCTTGCGCACGGCACAGCACTCCTTGTGGCCGTCCTCGTAGAAACTGAAGAGGCCCTTCTGGCGCACGAAGGCTTGTAGCGCACGTGCCTCCGGGCTCAACACTTCGATCTCGATGCCGTAGTGGCGGCGCACCTTGTCGATCAACCGGTAGGTCTCGGGATGCAGACGGCCGGTGTCGAGACAGAAGACCGAAAATGGCAGGCCGGTCTGCGCCGCCATGTCGATGAGCACGATATCCTCCGCGCCGCTCCAAGCGATTGCGCATTGTCTGCCCCAGCGCGAGAGGGCGAAGCGCACGATCTCAGCTGGCTCGCTTGCGCTGAGCTTCGGGCCGAGCGAGTCGATCTCGTCCGGCGACAAGGCGGACGCCGACGCCGATGGCTGCAGCGGAGGAGCCAGCTCGCGCAGCAAGCTGAGCGTGCTCACGACCGCTTGCTCGTCGCCGCGCTCGTCGCGCACCACGAAGAACGGCGCCGCCGCGATACCGAAGCGCTGCCCAAGCTCCATGCCTTCGGAATCGGACTGACCTTCCACCGCCCAGACGACGCGGTCGATCTTGCCCCACAGGCCACGGCCCCGCAGCAGCTCCTCGGCCTGCACGCACTTGCGGCAGGCTTCACCGTTCTCAAGCTGCTTCTTCACCATGGTGACGTGCATGGAGACCTACTTTGAGCCTGGTATCCGACCAAGCCGCGCTCTGGGTCTAGCAAAGCTGCCGAGGACGGCAAGCCAATTCCTCTATTCTTGAGCGGGATTGTCGGGAATCATCGGTCTGGCGATTCCCGGCAACCTCCGCTATGCGTTCCGGCTATGCCGAACTCCCCACCCGCCTCGGACTCTGACCTGAACGAGGATCTGCTCGTCAGCGACGGCGAATATGGCGTTTTCGAGGGGTCGGCGCGCGACCAGGTGGTGATGGCCGAATACCGGACGCTCGGCAGCTGGGCCAAGGGTTTGGTCTCGCTCCTGGTGGATCGACTCTTCGGCGACGGTCCCGGCACGCTGATCGACGTCGGCGCAAACATCGGCCTGGTTTCGATCCCGGTGCTGGAACGAACCGGTTCGGTCGGCATCGCCTTCGAACCCGAGCCGAGCAACTTCGCCCACCTCCAGCGCAACGCTGCACGGCACGGTCTGCGCGAGCGCATGGAGTGTCGTCCCAGCGCTTGCTACTCCGAACCTGCGCGTTTGCCGCTCTCGCTCTCGCCGACGAACCTCGGCGATCACCGTTTGCTCCTGGATGCGAGCACTGAGCACGAGCGCAAGGTGGTCCACGTGAACGCCGAACGGCTGGACGATGCGCTGCGCGGGCGCGAGCTGCCACGTCCCATCGTAATGAAGGTGGACACGCAGGGCGCAGAGGTGCGGGTCTTCGAGGGCGCCTCCGAGACGCTGCAGCGCGTCGACTACCTGGTGACGGAGTATTGGCGCGAGGGCATCGTGGCGCATGGCGAAAGCGCGGCTCGCTTCTGGGAGCTGATGCGCCGCTTCCGGTTTGGAGCCGTGCTGCACGTGCTGCCCCTGCCCGAGCCGCTCAACGGTTCGGATTACGTCTTCGACCAACTCAACTGGCTCATGAAGGATGAGAGCGACCCGGGCTTCTTCGATCTGCTCTTCTCGCGCCACTGGGTGCTGCCCAAGAGCTCGCCCGAGCACGACCAGCTCAAGGCCACCTGGGAAGCAGAGCTGGCAGCGGGACGATGAGCGACCACCTCACGGTGCAGCACCGCGCGCAGCGAAAGCGCGGGACGCTGTGAGCACGGATTGCGCGTAGTTCTGTAGTGGCAAAGGCAAGGGCTGGTTGTCGTCGAGGATGGCCCGCACCACCGTGGGGCCGGCGTTGTAGGCGGCCAGCGCGAGTGTCAGGTCGCCACGGAAGGCCTTGCGCATCGCGGCAAAGTAGTAAGTGCCAGCGTGGACGTTGAACTCGACACTGTAAGGTCGATAACGACGGTGCAGCTTGCGCGCGATGTCCCGGCCGGTGCGGGGCATGAGTTGCATCAGCCCGCGCGGCCCGAGGTGACCATGGGCTCGCGGCACGAAGTTGCTCTCCACCCAGATGATGCCGTTGATGAGCGCAGGGTCGACGTCGTGCTGGCTCGCAGCAGCCTTCACGTAGCGTTGCACGCTGCGGATGCGTTGCTCTTCCTCGCGCGAGAACGCGCGCAGCGGAGGCGGAGGCTGGGGCTCGGCAGGCTCGGGCGCGGCAGCAGGCTCGGGCGCGGCGGAGACCGGCGAGGCAAGTGCCGGGGCCACAGGCTCGATGACGGCGGGCGCGTTGACCGGAGCATGCGAGGACTCCGTCCGCACGGCCGTGGTCGCGCAACCGAGCAGAAGCCCGTAGCCGAGGACCAGGATGTGTACACTGCGCGCGCTCATGCTCGACGGCGTTGTAGCTCGCGAATCCAGGCGGGCGTCGCGGCGAGGAAGGCATCCAGATACTTCTCTCGCGTGCGGTAGTAGAGAGCCGAGCCGCCCTGGAAGAGCAGCGAGAGCACGATCATGACCACGTAGACCGCGAGCGTGACCGTGCGGGTGATGTCGCCAAAGCCCAGCGCGAGGTCCTTGACCTGCGGATCGTCGAGCGCCGAGAGCTCTGGGTGGTCGGCCAGCGCTGCGGAGAGCGGGTTCGGGTTGGTGATGGTCGCGAAGAGCCCATAGCCCGCGTAGCCGATGATCACCACCATCAACAACGTTTGGTTGTAGAAGAGACGGCGCAGTGCCGTGGGATCGTAGGCGCGAAGTCGTCGACCTGCGCGAAGCTCGACGTAGGCGATGCCACCGAGCACCAGAGCAAAGAGCAGGAGTGTGGGATCCGAGAGCGAAAACGCCGCGGTCGAGAGCGCGGAGAGCGCGAGGCTCCAGCCGTTCCACGCAGCGAGCTTGACCGCACGCCCGACCTGCTTGACTCGTGTGTCGGCCAGCTCGATCTCGCTCAGCTGCGCCGAGCTGAGGGGGGCTGGATCGCCCGCTGCCGACACCACAACTGCACCCTCGCTCATCATGCACCTCGGACCTGCGAGGCCATTGTATGCGTTCGCGCGACGAGCGACGAGGCGGGCGCTTCCGATCTGCGCCCTAGCGGGCTCGCGCACGGGCCAATGAAGCAATAAAACAGCCTGCCGTGCATTGCGACGCACGGCAGGCTGCTTATCACGACTTCATGCCTTCTGCTCAGCCGCCGCTGCCGGCGACCCCGGCATCCACAGCAGGCTTGGGCATCCCAGGCTGCGGCGCTGGTGCCGAGCCACCGCTGCCGCCAGCAAAGGCGCCAGTGCCGGCGGACCCGGTCGCGCCCGACCAACCGGCACAAGCGGAGGTGTCGTACGTACAGGTCGCCAGCGCGCAAACGAGTTGACCGGAGCCGAAGCCCATGGA
>JADGRG010000152.1 GCA_017881145.1 Sandaracinaceae bacterium
CTCTTGCCAAGAAGCCAGCGCCGGCATCGGCTGCAGCCCCTGCCGCTGCAGCGGCGGCGCCTCGCTCGCATGGTAGCAGGCACGCAGCGGGTCCGGCTGCAGCAACTCCGAGACCGGCAGCCGCGCCTGCGGCGAGAGGCTCGCGGATGCAGACCGAAGTGCTCGACCCCTGGAACTGAGCACGAAGACGCTCCAGCAAGGCCGGTCCAGCGTGCGCAGCTGTGGGTTGCGGGCGCTTGTACGAACGACTACGGTGCGCTCGCCATGCGTCGCCGTGCGTTTCTCGACTCGATCTATTTGCTGGTCTGCCTCGCGCTGACGAGCGTCGGCTGCAATCTTAACAACCCCGGCGATGATCCGCCGCGTGGGCTGCTCTACTTTCCAACAGCGCTCGCGCTTTCAGCTCAGACGCTGACTTCGCCGCCACGCTACCTCTACCTCGGCAATTCGAACTTCGACCTGCGCTTCAATGCTGGCAGCCTGCAGGCCTACGACCTGGACGCGATCGACCAGCAGATCCTGCGCGTGTGCGGCGCCCAGCAGAACGCTGAGTGCACGATTCCCGTCGACGATCCCAGCCACACGGTGCTCGCGAGCGAGCGCATGATCCCCTCGTTCGTGACCTCGATCGCGCTCTCGCCCGATCACAGCCACCTCTACGTGGTCTCGCGCACCGACTCGAACCTCAGCTATTTCGACGTCGATGAGACGGCCAGCGGCGACCAGGTGCTGACATGCGGCGCTACGGGTCGGCGCTGCTCGGATACCTACAAGAGGGGCGACCGCCTCTCCAACAAGCGCCAGCTGACTTTCGCCCCGGAGCCGATTGCCGTGACCACCGGCCGCATTGCCGATCTGGTGGATCCGACAGAGGTGCCACCGGGGGCAGCCGTGAGCACGGATCCGGGCGACTTCGTGATGGTCGCCCATCGCGGTGGGCAGGTCTCGCTCTTCCTCGAGGAAGCGGACTCGAACGGGAAGCTCGCTCCGCTCTTGACCGATGTGCTTTCGGGCTTGCCCCTGGAGCTAACAGGCATCGCCTACGACGCGCTAACGCGCCGCGCCTATCTCAGCGTGTGGGCGCGAACCTCGTCGACCATCGACAACAAGATTCTCTCGCGGGTGGCGGTGGCGCTCAACCCAGACGCTCCGACCCAATCGCTCCTCTACGACGACGGGACGCTCGACATCGATGGCGTCAGCTACGCCCGCGACACGCGCGCGTTGCTCCTCCCGCAGGCGCTACCCGGTCAGGCGTTGGTCTTGAGCCACAATCCTTCTGCGCTGCTCTGGCTCGATGTTCCGCAGACGGAAAGCGACAGCTCCGTTTCCAGCGCAGCGACTTCGCGCCGCATCGTGCCGGTGGCGCCGGGAGCCTCGCGTCTGACCATGGGCGAGATCGGCGGGCGTTCCATCATCGCCGTCAGCTCCTTCGATTCGCGGCAGCTCTTCGTGCTCGACACGCTCACCGGCGAGCCGCTCTCGATCATCCACAACCTCAGTGGACCCTTCGAGGTAGCCATCGACAACTTCCGGCGGCGGCTCTACGTGGCGGACTTCCGCGCATCGGTGGTGCGCGTGGTCGACCTCTCCCCGATTGTCGAGGGCCCCGTCTCAGGTCCAACCTCGGCTCGGATCGTGGCTACGCTCGGCACCATACGGTTGGCTCAGGAGCTTCAATGATGCGTTCGGCTCGCTTCGCGCTGATCGCGCTCTGCGCGTTCGGCTGTGGAACCCAGACGCCGCCGGCTCAGCCCGGCAGCTTCGAGCGTCCGTCCGATGTGGCGTTCGCGTGCTTTCAGACTTCGGGAACGGGTTCTCCTAGGGTGATGCCACTTGCGAGTTGTGCCGTTCCGATAGACAGCACGGTCACGACCCCGCCCGCGAACATGGCGCTGCATGCGCTGGTTACGCAGACGAGCCGCGGCGAAGTGGCAGCCGTCGACCTCACCGCTGGCGTGGTGATCGACTCGCGTCCGGACATCCCCGGCTACACTTTCATTGCGGTCGGTGAGATCCCGTCTGCGATCGTGGTGCCGCGCGAACATCCGCAGATGACCTACGTAGCTAACTCGGGATCGCGCGAGATCACTGTCCTGCGCACGCTTGCGTTCCGGCAGCTCTACGTTGGCCAGGATCCGAGGGCGCAGGTCGTGAAGGTTCGACTTCCGTCTGCCGCGGTGGGCAGCGCTGCACTGAGCCCGTCTGCCATGGTGCTCTCGCCCGATGAAGATGCGCTCTTCGTGGTGGCGCCGGATGCCGGTGTGCTGCTGCGCATGCCGATCCGGCGTTGTGCTCTTGCCGGCAGCGCAGACTCTGGCGCTGCTGGAGGCGATGCCGGTGTGCGCTGTGAAGACGGTACGATCGACGAAAGCGGGATCCAGGAGATCCCGATAGCAGACTCGCTTGCCAAGGCGGTGACGACTCCGTCGACCGGCATCGAGACCGAGCCCTACGGCAAGCTTTGCGATCAGAGCATCTTGCTCCCGTCTCCGAGCCGGGTAGCCACGACGATCCCAGCCAGCGCGGTCAGCCAGAGCCCGCAGCCCATCGCGCTCGCCGTCGACGCTTACTGCAAGAGCGGCGCGACCTGCACGAAGCGCTTGCTGGTCGCGGACCGCGCACTGCCGATCATCCATGTCGTGGATCTCGACAAGCTCGCCGCCGACGGCCCGGCTGCGTCTGTGATGCCTCCGATCGTCACCGGCGTGCCGACGCTTTCGGTGTCTGTGACGCCGCGAGTGCCGGTCAGCCTCGATGCCGCGGCGGGCGAGACGCAATACGTCTACGCTATCGACGCGACCGATGGCTCCGTGCTGGTGACTGAGAAGGGTCGAGTGCTCTCGGTCAGCTCGGATCCTGGCACGCGTCCCGACCGCATCGACTTGGGCGAGCCGTTCTCGACCGGTCATGTGCAGGCGACTTCCATGACGGTGCTTGCTCCGGTGTTCGACGTGGCCGCGGGTGCGGCGCAGTATGCATACCTCGACAAGGCCGCCCTGGACGCAGC
>JADGRG010000153.1 GCA_017881145.1 Sandaracinaceae bacterium
CAGGATCGCAAGATGTTCCATGACCTGCTCATGGAGGTCATCGAGGCTGGCGACGTGCCCGAGTATCGCTTGACCAACAAGTTTGCTCGCCATGCAGCCGAGAGGCTTCTCAAAAAGCAAGCCGACCTCTTCTACGACTGAAGAGCTGTCCAGAAATGGCTCATAGCGGCTTACGTCCTCGAAAAAATCCTCGAAATACGAGAGTATTCCTGCGGTTCTTTCTGCGGGCGCGCTCGCTCTGAGCCGATTTCTGGACAGCTCTTGAGAAGTGCCGCCGAGAAACGGCTCATAGTCATCTACGCGCCGAGCAGCCTTCGGCTCTCGGCGCAGCGGCTTACGTCCTCGCAACCTCGGTCACGCTACAGAAGTAGCGCTCCCTCGGTTGCTGCGGGCGCGCTCGCTCTGAGCCATTTCTGAACAGCCCTTCAACCTGTGCTGCGCATCACGCGGAAGTGATCGCTCTGAGGTGATTTTTGGTTGGCTCTTTGCAGCCTGATCACTGCGTTGTGCTTGGGTTTGCGAGCGTGTGCTCGATGCTCTGGTGCTCGATTGCGAGCGCGCACCAGCTGGATAAATCCATCATTGCGCTCTTGTCATTCTGAGGCTTTTTGAGTTAGCTCCGCGTGCCGCCTGGGTGCGATCTCTGCGCACGCATCCGCTGGCTGCAAGAGCGAAAGACGGCTCCCTGCTTGAGCCGTGAAAGGTAGTGGCAACATGGAGTTCTGGCGTCGACTCGATCGTGTCTGGGCCCGCTGGGAGGGCCGCATGATCGTCGCGGTTCTGCTCTCGATGGTTTTCGTCGCGAGCTTCTCAGCTAGCGTTCGTAACCTCACGCGCTTCGACGTCCAGTGGGCGAATCACTTGCTCATGGATATGGAGTGGGCCGACTCCTTTCTGCGCAAGGGCACCATGTGGCTGGCGTTCTTCGGTGCATCGCTTGCGACCCACTACCGCAAGCACATCAGCATCGACCTGCTGACGCGCATCGCACCGCTCAAGGCGAAATACGCGATGCATGCGTTCTCGGGCGTCGCCGCTGGCGTGATCACCATGGGACTCGCCTATGCTTTCGCGTCGGCCTGCTACCTGAATCTCACCGAGCGTCCGATCGAATACGAAATGCTCGGCGGTACTGGCTCGATGCACGTCTGCGACGCCACCGACGATCAGATCAAGGACCTCGCCGACTTCTCGCGTCCCACGGGCTTCTGCGTGTTGCGCAAGGTGCTCAATACGGTGGGAGTTCCCGCCGAGACACCAGGCGCCGCTTTCCAGGTCATCGTGCCCTTGATGTTCATGGCGATCGCGTTGCGCTTTCTCGGTCAGGGAATCAGCGCCGGCTTTGCGTTGAGCAAGGGTACGGCTGCCATGGAAGAGCTGGAGGCCGAGGAGAAGTCTCGTATGGACGCCGTGCACGCCTCGGTGTCTGGAGCGCCAACACCACCACCTGATCCAGCCGGCTCAGCCGGGGGTCATGGAGGTGCGCTATGACCCTGGTCATCACAGTCGGTCTGGTCCTTCTCGCCTTCGTGGGTGTGCCGCTCTTCTCGCTCTTCGGAGCTGCGGCCATCATGCTCTTCTTGAGCTTACCCGAGGGCACTTGGGCATCGCCCGCCATCGACGTGTTCGGCGTGAACTTCGCCGAAAATCCGTCGCTCATGACCATCCCGCTCTTCACTTTCGCGGGCTATCTGCTCGCCGAGTCGGGCATGCCGCGGCGGCTGATTACGGTCTCGCGCGCGTGGCTCGGCTGGATGCCTGGCGGCCTGGCCGTGGTGTGCTTGGGCGCCTCGGCGTTCTTCACCACCTTCACCGGCGGCAGCGGCATCACCATCGTCGCCGTCGGCGGTCTGCTTCTGCCCGCCATGCTGCAGGAAAAATATCCTGACCGCTTTGCCCTCGGTCTGGTCACCACGGGTGGCTCGCTCGGCATCCTCTTTCCGCCCAGCGTTCCGCTGATCCTCTACGGCATCATCGCGAACCTCTCGATGAACAAGCTGCTGGTCGCAGGCATCATGCCCGGCATCTTGGTCGTGGTGGTGCTCGCGATCTACTCCGGGTTCGTCGGCGTCAAGACCGGCTTCACCAAGACACCCTTCGTGTGGAAGACCGCGTGGTCAACCCTCTGGGCGATGAAGTGGGAGGCTGCGATCCCGGTCGTGCTGCTCATCGGCATGGGCACGGGCGTGTTGCGCATCCACGAGGCGTCGGTGTTCACCGCCGTTTACGTGCTCTTCATCGAAGTGGTCGTCTACCGCGACATCAACATCCGCCGCGACTTGCCGCGCGTGGCTGTCGAGTCGATGACCCTGGTCGGCGCGATCCTGATCATCATGTCCTGTGCCATCGGCTTCACGGCGTGGATGATTCAGGCCGAGATTCCGATGCGCGTGCTGGACTGGATGCAGACCCTGATCTCGTCGCAGTTCGTGTTCCTGGTCGTCCTGAACCTCTTCCTCATCTTCATCGGCATGCTGATGGAGATCTTCACGGCCATCATCGTCGCGGTGCCACTGGTTCTGCCGCTGGCGCGCGCGTATGGCCTCGACCCCTACCACTTCGCGATCATCTTCCTATTGAACCTGGAGATCGCGTATCTGGCGCCGCCGCTCGGCATCAACCTCTTCATCTCGAGCATCCGTTTCGGCCGACCCGTCACCTATCTCTATCGGTCGGTGCTCACCTTCATCGCCGTGCTCTTTTGCGCGCTGATGCTGGTTTGCTACGTGCCCATCATCACCACCTGGTTGCCCAGCATGATGAAGAGCGACGACATGTCCGATGTGATGGGTGAGGCAAGCCAGCCGGGTGCGCCGGGCAACGACGAGAAGCTGCAGGGCCAGGACTTTGGCATGACAGGCGAAGACCTCGCGAAGCTCGATCAAGATGCCGGTACGGACGGCGACACGTTACCGGATGAGATCTTGCCGGACGCTGGCAAGCCCTCAGCCGACAAGGCGGCGCCAGCGGCTGACACCGAGAAGCCTGCTCGACCCAAGAAGAAGGCCAAGCATCCCTGAAGTGTGGTTTCGGGTGGCGGTTGCCGTCACCCGGGCCTGAGCTCCAGAACGCAAAGCGTCGCCCACCGTTACGGTTGGGGCGGCGCTTTTTTTTGTGCTTCGGGTCTGAGCTGGCTCGCGCGGCGCAGCTCCCCGATGTCGCAGCGGGTCTTGGCGCGTCCAGCCCGACGGCCGGGTCTAGGGCGCGGCTGCCGCAGGCGTTCGTGCTTCCGGCAGGGTCAGCGCTCGGTGGCCCGTCAGCGCCTTGAGTTGGGCTGCAATCGAACAGTCGCTGGCTGCACCACTGCCGTGTGCATCAGCTGCGGGCTTGGGCGACGCTGGCGCTCCCTTGGAAAGGATCCGTGTGGTTAGCAACGCGCCCTGTGATTGCACACGGGCGCGCAGCAGCGCGTCGCCGTGCCGCAAGTCCCAGAGAAAGACCTGCACGGGCCAATCGCTGCGGTTGGGGCCCTCTTCCAAGACGAGCAAGAGCCAGTCCGAGCGCAACAGGCCGAGCACGCTAGGCAGATCGGCGCGGATGTGGCGTGAGAGCACCTCGTCCTGCACGCGCAGGCTCATCACATCGCTGAGTTTCTTGGTCTGCTCGACGAATTCGGGCGTCAGGAATTCACCCTTCTCGTAGAGGCCGCGTGCCGACGTCGGCAGTAGCCCGAGGCACGTCGTGATCAGATCTGGCTGCATGGCCTTGGCGCCTGCGGCAATCCCGGCTTTGGTCTTCGCCGCCGTCAGCGGCATGCGCAGGTACAGGCCCACCCCGGAGCGCAGCCCAGAGAGGTTGAGGCGCGGGTCGACGAGTGTCGCTGGTTCGCTCTGCGATGCTGAGAGCACCAGAGTCTCGATCTTGTCGCGCAGCGCCGTGTAGGCGTCCTTGGCCTGCGCCAGCTCCTCCTGATGCACGTGCAGGATCGAGGCTCGCAGTTCGTTCGCCTTGTGACGCTCCTTCAACCAGTAGCCGCCTACCACCGTCGCGATCGAAAGCGTTCCGATCACCACTACGCGCCAAGGAATCCGCGGCATGTAGGCTCTGGCATCGTCCGTGGCGTGGGGCCTTGCGGGCGTGAGCTGCGACGGTTTGTTGGCACTCATGCTGGTATCCCCAAAGCAGCATGGCCCCGCCCGCACTTGCTCGGACGAGGCCACGGTCTGAATCGTGTCGCCATCAGCCTCACGGCTTCTGGCTCTCTGCTTCCCCTTCCGCGCCTACTTCTTCACGTTCAGCCGGTTCACGGCGAAGCTCACATTGGCGTAGCCGGCCTGCGCTGCCGAGAACATCAGCTTCTTGATCACGCGATAGTCGATCGCAACGTCGGCCTGCAGGATGACCTGGCCGGGGAACGGCTCCTGCGGATGCAGGATGCTCCAGTTGCGCTTGAGCGTCTCGAGGTCTTGGATGAGCTGCTCGATGCGCTCCACTTTGGCGTCTGCCGCGAGCGTCGCGGTGTCCGCCATGCGGCGACCGTCCAGCGTCACGACCACCGCATCCACTGCGATGACAGGGGAGACGCCGATGTCGACGACGTTTGCCGCCTTCGGCATCTTGAGGCTCGCCTTCTGAGCCAGCAGCTCGCCGCTCGCGCTGAACGAGATCAGCAAGAAGACCACGAGCACGATCAGAAAGTCGATGAAGGGCACCAGAGGAATCGACACGTCGACCGATTTGGCGCCATGGCCGCTGACCTTCTTCGAGACGAACTTGAGCGGGACTTCCCGCAAGAGAACTTTGCCTGGCTGATTGATGGGCATGAGATGCTCTTTTGCCTAGAGGGCCGAACCGTCCGAGAGCGACATATCCGAGAAGCCTTCACCGACGACCATGTCCATCGACGAGACCACGTCTTCGTAGCGAACACCATCTTCCGGCGCGACCACGAGATCCTTACGGTTCGGCTCCAGGCGCTTGCGCTCCTGCAGCTTCTCGCGAAGGCCTTCCATGTCGTACTGGTCGCCGGACTTGGGGATCTCGATGCGATCACCCGCAGTCGATGAGATCACGAAGCCCGAGCCCGAGACCTGCAACACCAGCTTGATGTGCTCCTCGGGCGGCGGCTCGTTGGGCGCCGACTGACCAGGCTGCTGCTGGTTCGCGTTCAAGCGCGCCAGCTGGTTCCACACCGCCGTGACCAGCAGAAACATCACGCAGCAGAGCAGGAGATCGATGAAGGGGACCAGAGGTATCTCCGAGTCGACCGACTTCTTGCCGCCGTGGCCGCCACCTACGTTTATGCCACCCATCGTTGCGCCTCGTTACGTTGGAGCTGAAAACAGTTGCGAGGTTGGGGCCTGGGGTCGCGCGCGCTCACAGGACGAGCGGCCCCACAGCCTCGCTTCGCGATTCAGACCGCCTGTGACTCGTCCAGATTGACCTTCGAGCGGTTGTTCACCACCAGATTGACCACCTGCACGGTCGCGGAGTTGATGTCGTCGATTAGCTTCTGCGTCTTGGTGTTGTGCGCAGCGAAGCCGACCAGTGCGACGATGGCCGCGATCAGCCCGAAGGCCGTGCAGTTCATCGCTTCCGAAATGCCCTTCGCGAGCATCGTTGCTTTCGACGAAGCGTCGGCGTTGGCAACCGCGCCGAAGGCCGCGATCAGGCCCGTGACAGTTCCGAGCAGACCCGAGAGCATCGCGAGGTTCGCGAAGAGCGCGAGCAGCGGCGTACGGTGCTCGATCAGTGGCAGCTCGACCAGAGCGGCCTCATCCATCGCAGCCTGCACTTCGGCGTCGGGACGGTTCACCTTCATCAGGCCGGACTTGACGATGCGCGCGAGCGGCGCGTTGGCTGCTGAACAGAGTTTGATGGCGCGGCCGATGTCGCCGGCCAAGATGCACTTCTGCATCGTGGCGAGGAACACCTCGCGGTTGATCGAGCTCCGGTAGAGGTAGATCGCGCGTTCGACGATGATGCCGATCGAGAGGACCTGCCAGAACAAGATGGGGTACATGCCCCAGCCGCCTTCTTCGAAGTGATGCGCGAGCATTGACATACCGTGTCTCCTCCTCAGGGCCGGCGATCGCGCCGGACTTCGTGTTGCGTTTGTGAGCGTTGTATCAGATCTGCCCAGCCCTGCGATCTAGCGCGATCTAGCGATCTAGCCGATCCAGAATGGCGTCGGGCGAAGTCTTGGGGCGAACTCTCGGGGCGAACTCTCAGGCTAGGACAGCGAAGTTAGTGATTCCACAGCTCTTTTTCGAACAATTTCAATCACTAAGTCGCGCCAAGTCGGACCATGGATCAAAAGTGAGTAGGCATCATATCGTCCGAACGTCCCATGTCAACTGCGATCTGCGCACATTTCTCACACCCGCTGAGGACGTATTTTTACATAGCGTCTTCCGGTGCCGCGGCCCTGGCCTCGCCCGCTGCAAATCGACACCGCCCAGCTCGCGAAGTTCCAAGCGGCGCCGTCCTTCCACTACTAGCGGACGCATGCGCTCGGGCACGCGCGCTCGGTCTGGCTGCTCGGCGGGTGCGGCGCCGCACGCGCTGCGACCACGATCGCATTTGCTCCGCACACGCGCCGATGGGAGTGCGATAGTGGACAGCATCCGCCGCAGCGGAAGGCGCGTGCCCATTCGGAAAGCTTTCGACGCAGCGCTGAGCAGCGCGCGCAAGGCTGCTGCACCGCAACACCGACACGCACCTACGCGTGACTGGTACGACGGTCTGCGTCGCGTCGCGCGAGAGCTTGGTGTGTTCGTTGACAATCGTCGCAACGGTAAGATAGCGTTTGCCCCTCGACATTCGCCCACCGTCGTTTCATTCGACAAGCGCGATACGCGTCTGGCGTCTCGCGTCTCGCTCGATGGACACGCGACAAGCGACACGGACACGAACTCTTGAAACGATCGACGACGCCACCACTAGTAGATGGAAACCGTGTGGTTTCTGTAGCGACGCAATGGGAGTGTGCCGTATCCTCTCGTTGCGTCTTTTCGGAGTTTGCGACGGGGATCTTCTTAGGGGCGGTGCGGCCTCTCGGCGAATGAAAGGAGCCGCGATTTCATGGAAAAGATTTGGGGCTTTCTGCGCGACGGCGCGCCGTTCTCGTTCATCAACGTCGCAATCTTAGCGTTCGTCATCGCGATCATCGCGGACCGCTTCGTGCACATTCTCACGAAGCACCAGGTGAACGGCGAAGAGTTCATGGCGCAGATCCGTAAGCTGGTTCAGGCCGGCAACATCGATCGCGCGATCAAGCTCTGCGAAGCCGAGCCCTTGCCGCTTCTGCAGGTCGTCAAAGCGGGTCTCACCCAGGTGAACCGTGGCGAAGAGGCCATCATCGCTCAAATGGATGAGCGCATGAGCGAAGTGGTGCCGCTGCTCGAAAAGCGCATCGGCGTGCTTTGGGCACTGGCCAATATCGCGACCCTGGTTGGTCTGCTCGGAACGATCTCCGGTCTGATCAAGTCGTTCGCCGCCGTGGCTTTCGCCGAGCCGGCGCAGAAGTCTGCCTTGCTGGCGCGCGGTATTTCGGAAGCCATGTACAACACGGCGCTCGGCCTCGGCATCGCCGTGCTCTGCATGTTCTTCCACATGGTGCTGCACGGCTGGGCGAAGCGGATCAAGCATGACCTCGAGCGCACGCAGATGAAGCTCGAGAACCTGCTGACTCTGAAGCGCGAGTAGTTGGCGAGGAGCTCCATTCGCTCACCCATAGGTCCGGCCCTCAGGTCGGGAAAAAGCCACGGGATAAGCACGGATGCCTAAGTTCACGCCAAGACAGCGCAACTTCATACGCAAGCACGGTAAGCCCCCTCAGCTCGATCCTTCCGAGGCGGTGGGCGAGCTGAACATCGTGCCGTTTCTCGACATCGTCATGAACTTGATCATGTTCTTGCTCGCGACGAGCGAGGCTGTGCTCTTGATCTCGCAGATCGAGTCCGACCTGCCGAAGATCGCGCGCGGACGCAGCCACGGTGCCGATGTCGCGACGCCGCTCAACCTCAACGTGACCATCACGGAAGTGGGCGTCATCGTCAGCGGTTCGGGTGGCAAGCTCGCGCCCGGCTGCACGACCGTCGACATGGGCCGCACGATCACGGTGCCCAAGAAAGCCAAGGACTACGACTGGCCCGGCCTCACGGAATGCGTGTCGCGGATCAAGCAGCAGTTCAAGGACGAGAACTCGGTCACGGTCAGCGCCGACCCGCAGGTGCAATATGAGCACATCGTGGCGGCGATGGATGCGGTGCGCATCGGCAAGACCAAGCAGGAGCTCTTTCCGCAAGTATTGATCTCGGTGGGCGTGCGTTAGGGCTTATTTTGCTGGGCTCTGGCGTGGCCGGAGCACGGATGGGAATGCGGTCTCTCCATGGCAGAGCAAGACAACGAACGGCCAGCGACTCTCGGTGACTGCAAGCGCAAAGTGCGTCGCTTGCTGGGGAAGCACCAAGAGGAAGAGGAAGTCGGCCTCAACATCTATCCGATGATGGATATGATGACGATCCTGCTCGTCTTCTTGATCCAGAGCTTTGCCTCGGGCGCGGCTGCGGTCGTGCAGTCCGAGGAGCTGCAGATTCCTGTCTCGACCTCGCAGGTGGATGCGTCCGAAGCGCTTGCGCTGGTCATTTCTTCCAGCGAGGTGTCGGTCGAGGGCAAGCACGTGCTCTCACTGCGCAACGGCAAGGTCGATTCGAGCTTGAAGCAGGGCGGAGGCAACGGCTGGCTGATCACGCCGCTCTTCAACGCGCTGAAGCAGCACCGTGATCGCCTGAAGCTGATTGCCGCCCAGAACACCAAGCGGCCGTTCCGTGGCGAGGTTCGCATCATCGCCGACAAACGAACGCCGTTCCGTTCTCTGGGCGAGGTGATCTACACGCTCGGCCAGTCGGAATTCGGCTCGCTACGGTTCATCGTACTGAAGCAAGAAGGCCACAAGGGCTAAGGAGCCGCCCCGAAGCGGCGCTTGGTGGTCTACCCGCCGAGCAGCCTTCGGCTCTCGGCGGAGCGGCTTTTGGATTCGCGCCCTCGGTCACGCTACGGGTGTAGCGCTCCCTCGTTCGCTGCGGGCGCGCTCGCTCTGAGCCACTTCTGGACCTCTCCTTATCGCGGTGCGGGTGCGCTCGCTCTGAGCCACTTCTGGACGCCTCTTCACTGCGACGCGGCAGAGCGGCGTGCGAAGGCGATGCGCTGCAGCCAGTCGCTGGCTTCGGCGGCGTGCCCGGCGTGCCCGTCCTGCGCTAGAGCGCTGAAGGCTTCTGCGGAGCTCGCGAGCTCGCCTTGCGCAAAGTGGGAGATGCCGAGCAAACGTAGCGCCTCTGCACTTAGCTCTGGCGTCGGCAAGCCGCGCGCGCGAGCTTGGGCCAGCAGGTCGCTGGCCATCCCGAAGCGTCGTTGGAAGTAGAGCTGGCGCGCCTCCAGGTAGTGCGGCAACCCGTCGCTGCGCTCGGCTCGCAGCTCGCGCGCCAGATGAACGGCCGTGGCCCCGTCGGCTCGCTCGCCGTTGTCGCCGACCAGAAGCTCGAAGATCAGCTGGGCCTGACGAGCGCCGCCTTCCAAGCCGAGCAGCTTCACCTGCAGCAGTCGCAGCGTGTCGTCCTCGCTTGGCCGGCCCAGGAGCCGCTGATAGGCGCTCTTGGCAGTCGCCAGATCGCCGCGTCGGAACGCTTCGTCGGCGAGGCTCTGGCGAGCGAGCGCGATGATGGAGTCTGGGGCGCGCCTCGGACCCTCCAGCTCTGCCAGCTCTGCGTGGGCGCGCCCTTGCTCTCCGATGCGAGCCAGCACCGAAACCAGGATCGCGCGCGTGCTGGCATCCGAGCCGTCGACGTCCAGAATCTGGATGCACTCGCGCTGGGCGGCCGGGTCGTCGCCAGCAGCGAGATCACTTCCCAGGGACTCGCGCAGCTTGGCAAGCGCGTGCGGACACACCTCCGAGAAGATGCTGCTGCCAGCGAAGCGAGCCCGGGCGAGCGCCAGCGCCGAAGCGGGCAGCGGCACTCGACGAAGATAGGCATGCCACTTCTGCTCCAGCTCGTTGAGGGGCACGGAAATCGCGCGTGAGAGGTCGTCGCTTTGGTAGGCGCGCCGCACGGCGGCGCTTCCGTAGCGCTCGTCGACGAAGCGCAAGAGTGAGCCGCTGAGCGTGTAGGCCATGCCTCGCTCCTGGCCGAGAAAGCCCGCGCCCAGGAGCGCAGACAGTCGCGGTGCCATGCCGAGATCGAGCATGGCGCGCGCCCACTGATGAGGCGTGAGCCCGCCCTGCGGCTGCCACGCGGCTGCGACCGCCACGCCCTCGATCAGCGCAGGGTCCGGCCAGAGGCCGCCGTTAGCTGCAGCCACGCGCAGCGGTCCGCGTCCAGCCCCGCGCGCCACGACGTGCACCAGCTCGTGGCCGAGCACGGGGTTGGGCCAGCCTGGCTCGCTCACATAGGCTTCCGAGCGCCAGGGTTTGGCGATGTTGGTCCCGGCCGCACCCATCAGCGCGGCTTTCTCGGCGTGTGAACGAAAGAAGAAGACCGAGATGCGGCCCGGATGCGTGAGGCCCAGCCAGTGCTCGGCTTGCCAGGTGCGAAAGTCACATTCCTCGCCCAGCCTCCGCGCCGTGCGCCGCTGCAGCTCCCGTGGAAAATACAGGTGACAGCGCGCGCTCAGCAGCTCTCCGCCGAGGCCCTCGCGGATCATCGCAACGCTGCTGGCGTGGCCGAGCTGTGGCGCGAAGATCTCGGCCGTGAATGCGCCAGCCAGGCAGAGCAGCGCGACCACGAACGCGGAGCGTCGCCCCTGCCGCGGACGAAACGACAAGCGCAGCCTGCTGGGATCGCCCGTGCTGACCACCAGCAACGCCAGGCCTGCGATGAAGGCGCTGGTCGCGACGCGCAGCGACACAAACGCCGTGGTGATCGCGACCCCTTCGTCGTAGAGCGTGCCGGCGAAGTAGCCGAAGTAGTGACCGTAGGCGAAGATGGCTGGCGTCGCGTAGAAGCGAGACGCGCCCAGGAGCATCTCGCCGACGGGCAGGCCAAACGCGAGCCAACCCGCAAGGCGCGGCCTGGCTACCAGCATCCCGCATATGACGCCGGTCATGCTGCCGAGCAATACGCCGAACCCGGGGCCGAGGAGCATGAAGAGCAGACCGGTGAGCGGCGTGCAGTTGCGCACGCGCAGAGCGTCGAGCCAGAGCAAGACACAGGGCAGCACGAAGAGCGAGAGCGCGTGGCCCAGCGCTGCGTCGAGCACTTGGGTCACGCTGGAAGAGTCGCCCCGTTGGCGCGCGTGGCTGGTCAGTTGTGCTGCGACCAGTGCAGCCATTGGCGGCAAGAGCATTCCGAGGCAGAGGGCGCTCTCGGGGCCCTGCACGCCCAAGAGAGGCACCGCACACAAGCCAAGTGTCGCCGTCCCGGCTATCGCGAGCGAGACGCGTGCGCTCGGCACCGCAAACGAGCTGGCAAGCCAGCGGCGCAACGCGCCAGCGAACGAAGCACTCGGCGAAACCAGCATCAGGCGTGCGCGGAAGAGAGTGCGGCCGGCGGCGGCTTGATTTCGAGCGGCTCGGTGAGCGCGATTTTCAAGACCTCGTCGACGCGTGAGATCAGGTGCACCGTGAGATCCTTGCGGATGCGTTCGGGCACCTCGTCGAGGTCAGGCGCGTTCTGCTTGGGGATCACCAGCACCTTGATACCCGCGCGGTGAGCCGCCAGGCACTTCTGCTTGAGTCCGTCGACACGGAGCACTTTGCCGCGCAGCGTAATCTCACCGGTGAGCGCCACATCGGGTCGTACCGGGATGGACCGGAGCATGGACACCAGCGAGAGGAAGATGGAGAGCCCGAGCGCCGGACCGTCCTTGGACATGCCCCCCTTGGGAAGATGGATGTGCAGGTCGATGCGATCGAGGAAGTCATCCTTGAGGCCGTAGGAGGACGCGCGGGCTCTCAGATACGAAAACGCCGCCTGGGCCGATTCCTTGAGCACTTCGCCCATCTTGCCGGTCAGATGCACCTCGCCCTTGCCGGGCATCTGCGTGCACTCGACCAGCATGATCTCGCCGCCGCCGGGCGTCCAACACAGCGTTGTAGCGATGCCGATCGCTGCCACCTTCTCTGCCACGTCGAGCTCGATCTTGGGTGGGCCGAGTAGTGTCTCGACGAGCTTGGGATCGGCATCGATGTGCGTGCTGTCGCCGCCTGCCACCCGCACCGCGACGGCGCGACAGAGCGCGGCCACCTGCTGCGCCAGCTTCCGAACGCCGGCTTCCGAGGTGTATTCGTTGACCAGCTTTTCGATCGCGGCGTCGCTGATCTCGAGGTGCTCGGGCGTCAGGCCGTGATCGGCGAGCTGTCGGGGAACCAGGAAGTCGCGTGCAATCGCCAGCTTGTCGTCGCGCGTGTAGCCGGGAATCTCGATGATCTCCATGCGATCGAGGAGCGGGCGCGGGATGGTGTCACGGCGATTGGCGGTGGCGATGAAGAGCACCTGCGAGAGATCCACCGGCACGTTCAGGTAGTGGTCCACGAACGCGTGGTTCTGTTCGGGGTCGAGCGCCTCGAGCAGCGCACTGGCCGGATCACCGCTGTAATCGGCGCTCATCTTGTCGACTTCGTCGAGCACGAAGACCGGGTTGCCGGCACCGGCTTTCTTGAGGCCGGCGACGATGCGACCCGGCAAGGCGCCCACGTAGGTGCGTCGGTGGCCGCGGATCTCGGCCTCGTCCTGCACACCGCCAAGCGCAATGCGCTGAAAAGCTCTGCCGGTGGCGCGGGCGATGGAGTGGCCGAGCGAAGTCTTGCCGACGCCCGGCGGACCGATGAAGCAGAGGATCGGGCTGCGCTTGTTGGTGCGGAGCTTACGAACCGCGATGTATTCGACGATGCGCTTCTTGGGCTCTTCCAGGCCGTGGTGATCTTCGTCGAGCACGCGCCGCACTTCGCTCACGTCGAGGCGGTCGGGCGTCTGCCGACTCCACGGCAGATCGGAGAGCCACTCCACGTAGTTGAACGCCACCTGATATTCGGCGCTGGCTGAGTTCATCGAGCTCATTCGCGAAAGCTCGCGCCGTCCGGCTCGGTCCGCCTCGGGGGGCGGGTTGGCTTTGCTCAGCCGCTCGCGCAGGTTGTCGAGCTCGTCGTCCTCGGTGCCGGCGTCGCCGAGCTCGCGGCGGATCGCGCGCAGCTGTTGTCGCAAGAGCAGCTCGCGCTGCGACTTGGACATCTCCTGCTCGACCATCGAGGCGACTTCTTGTTTGACGCGGTGAATTTCGTGCTGGCGTTTGATCAGATCGAGCACCGCCTTGAGCCGCGCGCGCACATCCAGCGTTTCGATGATGCGCTGCTTCTTGTCGGTGGGGATGGGTAAGTGGGAAGCGACCAGATCGGCGAGCGCACCGGGGTCCTGCACGTTGTCGAGGACCACGCCCATCTCGCGCGGTGGCGAGGGCAGAGTGCGTGCCAAGTCGCGCGCGATCTCGCGCAGGTGCACGGTGAGAGCGTCGATCTCTTCGTCGCGCTGCAGGTGTTCAGCGAGGCGTTCCACGCGTGCACGCAGCCAGGGCTCGCGGCCCACCGGACGCACCACCCGCATGCGTGCGATACCCTGCAACACAACGCTGTAGTGGCCCGAGCTCAACCGAATCACTTTGAGCACGCGCGCCAGCGTCCCGAAGTTGTAGAGCCGCTCGAAGCCCGGGTCTTCCTCTTCGGCGTCGCGCTGCGCGAGCACGCCGATGGTCGGTCGCTCTTGGCCGAACGCTTCCTCGATCAGCCGCACCGAGCGCGCACGACCGACGTTGACCGGCACCACCGATGCGGGGAAGAGCACCGAGTTACGAAGCGCGAGGATAGGCAACGCATCGAGCGCGCTCTCCGGAATGATCGACTCAGCCATGGAGCCGCACTATTGCCGATCTTCCGAAGCACGCCAACACACGCACCATTCCCAGAGTCAGGACACAGGCCGCACGGTTTTTTTTGGTGGCCATTTCGTGCACGTCTGTAGTAGAAGTTTTGACTAGCGGGGGACGCTGTAGGATATTGGATCACAGGTCAGGAGTGACTGGAACGCACATGCACAAGAGATGGCTCAGCACTTTGGTTTTCGCAGCGCTCTGTGCTTCTGGCTGCACCGGCATACCGGGCGCCATCTGGGGAAACCTTGCAGTGTTCGGCATGAGCGTCGGCATCTTCATGGGCACGCTTTCTTTAGGTCGCGGCCGCTAGGCCAGCAGCTCTTAGGGATGCGGTCGCTAGTAACGCAGCCACCAAGCCAGGGTCGCTAGCGGTTTCCACTTGGTTCTTGATAGCCTAGAGGGCTGGGTCCCATGTCGCCCGCGCGCCTCACTCCGGAAACCGACAAGTCTTTCCGACGCCTTTCGGACTTTCGGCTCGCTGACCTCGAAGCGATCCGTCTGCTCTTGCGCGGCGGCTCGGTCATCGATTGGCACCGCATGAACTTCGCCTCCGAAGAGGAGGCCGTCGAGTTCATCGGTTCGCAGGATTTCGATCTGGACGATCAGCGCGACCTCGATCGCATCAGCGCGATTCGCGACGAAGCGATCGCGTTTCTGCGCCGGCACTTCGACTTCCCGGTGCCGCGTCCGGTCGCCGCGCTCGACCTGCCCGGGTTGCTCATGCTGGCCTCAGGCTCAGGTCACAGGCAGATGTGCGCCTGCGCGATTCTCAAGGCGATGCACATCGTGCACCACCTGGAAGGCCGAGAGCTGCTCTTCATGCTGCCCTTTTCCGACCAGGAGCTCTTCCACTTGGTCGAGGAGAAAGTCTATCGCGTGATGGGTGGCATGCTGGCCCACGGCTTTCCGATCCTGGAGTTCACTGGCGGGCGCAAGAACAAAGACTCGCTCTACCAGAAGCTGCTCTCCAAGTCGGATACCATCGCCGCCAACATCTACGACAAGCTGCGCTTCCGCATTGTGACGCACGCACCGGAAGACGTCTTTCCGACGCTCAACTACATGCTGCGGCACATCTTCCCGTTCAACTACGTGATCCCGGGGCAGAGCACCAACACGCTCTTCCAGTTCAACTCCTATTGCGAGCACGACCCGCACCTCTCCCTGCTGCTGCCGGAGATGCAGACCAAGCCCGATCAGGAAGACGCGCTCACGCGCATGGATAATCGCTTCAGCGCGCAGAGCTACTCCATCGTGCACTTCGTGGTCGATATGCCGTTGCGTGTGCCGCAAGAGATGCTCGACCGCGCGCCGCCGCAAGCGCGAACGCTGGGACCGGTCGTCTTCGTGCTCACCGAGTTCCAGATCCTCGACCGCGCTACCGAACAGCGCAATGAGCTCGGCGACGCGAGCCACGCCGCGTACAAAGAGCGTCAGAAGCGCGCCGTCATGCATCGGCTCAAGGTCGGCGAGGGTTTCGAGCCCGGCAACACCGCACCACCGCCGCGCAAGGGTTAACTACATACCCGCCGAGCATCCTGCTGCTGCTTTGCCAGATCGCGGCGGGCTTGCCGGCGTCGATTCGCGTCCGTGGTTGACAGCGCTGGCGTCGGTGCGCAGGTGCACGCATGCGTGCGCGCGTGTGCCGTGAGGTGCCTGGAGCAGATGGCGACGCTCTGTCGCCGTGGGTGGGAGATCGTGCTGCGCTGCTGCGTGCGTGCTGCGCCGCTGCGTGCGCGCTGCGCTGCTGCAGCCCGGCTGCAGCGTGCGCGCTGCACCGCCGCCGCAGCGCTGCAGAAAGCGCTCCACAAGCAGCCATTTTTCGGTGAATTCCCGGGTCAAGCCTGGGTAGCCGCGCGCCTTCGGGTTGGCACGCGACTTGTATTAGCCCTGGTCATAGATGCTGAGGCGACACCCCCCCGGTGGGCTGGTCCACTTCAACATCACAGACCGTGGAGGCACGTCATGGACACCGACCTCACCCTCTTCATCGTCGTCGCAGCCGTCGCCCTCGGCACCGCACTGTCTGCGATGATGACTCAATGGCTCAAGGCCGATGATGCGGCCGCCGACGCTGAGCTCGGTGTGCGCACGAGCCTCAGAGAGTTCCACGGCGAGGCTGGTTCTGTGGGGATGGGCGCCAGCACACAGGCCGCTGCCGTCGTGGCCGCGTCCACCAGCATGGCCGACGACGAGACCACGCTGGCTCGGCTCTTGGCTGGTTGGGGCGGCTCTGGCATGGTGCTCGGCATCGCCTTCGGCGCCACGATGTGGGGCGCGACCGGTGCACTCTTGGGTGGCATCCTGGCCTCGACGCTCTCGATTGGCGCGGTCGTCGTAGCCGTGTCGGTGCTCGACCGAGTGCATGCGCGACACGCCGAGGAGACGCGCCTGGCGGCCGAGGCCCGCGAGCAAGCAGCTGCCGCAAGCCCAGACGGTGCAGTGCGCGCGAGCTAATCACTACGTCGCGCCGACGATTCCCACTACCGACGCTCCCCGGCCTCCACCGCGGGAGCGTTGGCAATTGTGGCAGGTGGGCGCGACGCCAGCTCTTCAGCGCTTCTTCAGCTGCTGCGTAAGCGTTTCCTTGCCGCGCTGCCAGTTGACGGCACAAAGCTCCCCGGTCTTGAAGCCGTCGAGCACGCGCAGAATCTCATCGACGTTGCGACCGACCGCGAGGTCGTTGGCTGACGCATAGCGCACGACGCCGTCGGGATCGGCGACGATGGTGGCGCGCAGTGCTACGCCGGCCGTGGGATGCACGATGCCCAGCGCCTGCGCGAGCGTCGGCGACACGAAGAGCAGCGGATGCTGCAGGTTCTTCAGGTCCGGATGCGACTTGCGCCACGCGAGGTGGGAGTGTTCGTTGTCGGTCGAGCCGCCGAGCACCACCGCGTCACGTTCCGCGAAGGCTGCCAGCTTGTTGTTGAAGTCGACGATCTCGGTCGGACACACGAAGGTGAAGTCCTTGGGATACGTGTAGAGCACGATCCATTTGCCGGGGAAGTCCTTCGAGCTGATGTCAGCGAACTCTTTGCCGGCCTCGATGCTGACGCACGCGGTGGCTTTGAACTCCGGGAGCTTGGTGCCTGGGATGATCATGGGGTCGTCTCCTGTGTGGGTGAGTTACGCGAGCGGGTTGGCTCGCGGGTTTGCGCGTTGGTTTGCTCGTGGCCACATACCTGACGCAACGGAATCCTGGCAAGCGTTCCCGCGCGCGACGGAGTACTCCCACCACAGGTCGGGTAGCAACCGAGCTTGCGATGAGGTACGCAAAGGCCTGCGTATGTGTGACGGGCCGGCAGGTTGCAGCGGCTTGGAGATTTCGCGGCCTCGGCCCTACAGAAAGGCTCGACGTCGGCCGTAAACAAGCAAGGACACTAGCGTCGAGCATGCGGACTACCGGGCACTGGGTCGAGCAGTTGAGCCAGCTTCACCGGCTGAAGACGCTCGAGGAGCAACGCGCGGTCTGGCGCCAGGGCATGGCCCAGCTTGCGGCCGCGGCGGCAGACCAACGTGCGGTGCCTCTCGAAGGCGCCAACCCGGAAGACCTGGTGGCCAGTGCGCGGGTGGCGCTGCAGGCCTGCCTGGTCGATGACGTCGATTGGCTCTCGCCGCCAGCAGCTGCAGCCGCCATCCATGAGCTGGCTACGGCCTTGCCGCATGGTGCCGAACGCAAGGAGCTCTCGCGCCGAGCCCTGCAGCGCATGGAGCACGGCGATGGCTCGACCTTCGTCGCGCTGGCGACGGCGCTTGCTCTCGGAACGACCGAGGGCATCGCGCCGGAGACGTTGCGCAGCCGCATCGCGCTCTGTCTGGCACTGCCCACCGGTGGTGGCACGCAGGTGGACGCCATGGCGCTCGCTCTGATCTCGCGCACCGAGTTGCAGAGCGAATACCTCTTGCGTGGAGCCACCGGCTCACTGCCGTCGCGGCGTCTGGCTGCACGCTTGCTCGAAAGAGCTGCGCGCGAGGCCGCTCGACGATCGAGTCTGGGTGACGACGCCGGCCTCAAGGTCTTCGCCAGCGAAGCCGTGACTGCCGTGTGGCGGCGCCTCTTGGCGGATCGCGAATCGCTGGTCTGGCGTCACGTTGCCACCGCACGCGGTCTGCTCTCGCGCGCGGTGAGCGAGCTCGACGCGGAGATCGAGCGCAACCTGGAACCCGATCTCTCCCCCACCGAGTGGCGTCGCGCGGCGGCCTCGCTCGCGGCGCGCATCGCCGTCGCTCCCAGTGCAGCGCTCGCCCGCGCTCGTTCGCTCTTTGGCACACAGCTCTTCGTCAAGGACCGTGGTTTGGCGGGAGCCATGGTCTTCGGTCTACCTCGCGCCGCCGAGATCGAGCCGGAGACCGCCGAGTTGCTGCTGGAATCGCTGATCGAAATCGGCGGAAGCTACGCCATCGAATCGCTGGTGGAGCTCCTGCGCGAGCAACCGGGCAGCGGCTTTGGACGGCGTGCCGCGGAGCTTGCGGCTCAGCGCTTGCGTGGCGAGCTGCAGCGACCCGAGACCAGCGACACCGCCGGCAACCGCGCCAGCGCTTCGCTGATGCTCGATCACTTGCAGGCGGCGAAGAATGGCCGGGTCACGCCGCTTGCCGCGCGGTTCTCGCAGGCTCTCGAGGTGTTTGCCGAGCACAGCGCCGACGCTGCCTTTGCAGCGGCCGCAGCCGGCCTCGGCGACCTCGATGGCGCGCTCGAACAACTGGCGCGCACCAGCGAGACCAGTGCAGCGGGGCGCCACCAAGTCCTGCGTTTGCTCAGCGACATCGATACCGGGTTGTTGCAGTCGTCGCTGGTCAGAGATCTGCTCGCGCTCGGCGGTGACCTGGGCCGCTCGGCGTTGCAGCATGTGGACGAGCTCTTCGAGCAGCTCAACACTTGGCTGCTCACACATGAGAGCGCCGCGGCTTCGGGCGCGGTCGTCGACGCCACGCTGCGCATGCGACGCTTGGTGACGCTCCTACACTTGATGGACGCGGAGTCGGGCCACGAGCCGAACTCCGCGCCCGGCAAGTCGCGGCGTGTGCGCGTCGCCAACACGCTCCTGACGGAGCTGCGGCAGCATGCGGCAGGAGGTTTCCGGCGCGTACTCTGCGCGACCTTGGCGCGTGCCTTCGACGCCATGGAGCGCGAAGACGCCTTCGAGATCTCGGACCTGGTACTGGTGGTTTCAAGCACTCTCGACTCCGCCGACGACATCCAGACGCTGGCCGAAGCCTCCATGGTGCCTGCGCTAGAGACCAGTCTCTTCGCGTTGGCCCAGCTCATGCGCAGCGGCGTGACAGCGGCCAACGACGGTCCGGCGCGGCGGCAGCGGTTGGATGCGCTGCGCGCTTTTGTTGCAGCTCTGCCTGCTGCCAGCTCGCCGCGTGTTTCGGCGTTGCGCCGCGCGCTGCTCGATCTACACCGCAGTCTCGACGCGCTGGCCGGCTTGCGTTGCCTTGCGGACATCGATCCCAACGGTGTAGCGCTGCTCGAACAAGCCACGCACACGCTTGCGCTCTTGCTGGCCGGAGCGAGCCGACGCGTGCTCCTTTCACCCAGCCTGCGAAGCATGAGCTTCGGCGATGCGCTGCGCGAGCTCACGCTGGCGCTCGACGGAGTGCGCGACGGCTCTCGACTCGCGAGCTTCGAGTGCTCGCTCAACGCGCTCAGCGAGTCCCTGGCCACTGATCTGCCGCGCTGGCTCGCACAGACCATCGAATCGGTTCTGGAGACGCTGCGCAGGCTGCCACTGCAGGCGCTCTCCAGCCACGGCAACAGTATGCCGCCGGCAGCTCGCGAGAGACCGCTGCCCCCGTGGGTGCCACCGAGCCGTACGCTCGGTGGCTTCCACATCGTCGAGCCACTCGGAGAAGGCAGCGGTGGCTCGGTGTTCGTGGTCAAGCGCGTCGACGAGCGTCACAAACCCAATGCCCAACGCTTTGCGCTGAAGGTGCCCTCCTACGATGGACAGGCTGCGCGCGCTCTCTCGGAACAGCAGTTCTTGAAGCTCTTCCGCGAAGAGGCCGGCGCGCTCCTGGCTCTCCCTGACGACCATCCGAACCTGGCGGGCTTCGTGACCTTCGACGCAGGCGTCAAGCCCAAACCCGTGCTGGTGATGGAGCTGGTGGAAGGAATCTCGCTTGCCCGTCTGCTGGAACGGCGCAACCTTTCGACCATCGACGCGTTGGACATTCTCGACGGTGTGGCAGCGGGACTGCAGGCCATGCACGACCTGGGCATCGCGCACCTCGATCTCAAGCCGCTCAACATCGTGCTGCGCGAGAGCGTTCGAGACGCTCTGCTCGACCGCGCAGCGCCCGCCAGCGCGCTAGATCCGGTGCTCGTCGACTTCGGGCTTTCCGGAAGGCGACTGCGGCCGGGCTGCGCGACCGCGAACTACGGCGCGCCGGAGGTCTGGGGCTTCATGTCCAAAGGCGAGACCAGCGACCCTCGACCTGCAGACGTCTACGCCTTTGCTTGCCTCGCCTACGAAACCCTCACTGGCTCCGATCTCTTCAAGGCACCGAGCGAGATGGCGATGATTGCAGCTCATATCAGCCACGATGGTCTGCCCGACCCGCTGGCCAGCTGGCAGAGTGATCCCACACTCGCTCTACTTTCGGCATGGCTGCAGCACGGCTTGCGCCGCAATCCCGGCGATCGTCTGACCATCGATGGGTTGCGCGAACAACTCAGAGAGCTGCGACCCGCGCTCCACGAAGTGAGCTGGCCCTTGTCGCTGGCTGCGCCACATCGCGCCGCGTAGGTGGCACCAGCGAAGGTGCGCATCGCGCGTTGCACGAACGCCAGCGCGACGCTGGCTGGCGGCGCAAGCGTCTGCTAAGAGGTCAAGTCGACTTCGGGACCAGCAACGCAGTGATGTAGAAAGAGCGCCAGGCGAAGATGCGCAACCTCGATGGACTCTGGGCGGAACCGAAACACATAGTGGCCATCTGTGGAGGCGCCGTCTCCGGTGCAGAGGCCGCAGCGTACTGCGCCTCGCGCGGGGTGCTGGCTGTGGTCTTCGAGCAAAACGCGCGTCCCTATGGCAAGATCGAAGACGGTTTGCCGCGCTGGCACGACAAGCTGCGCACGCAGGAATATGCGCGCATCGACGAGAACCTCTCGCGCGACGGCGTGCTCTTCGTGCCGAACACTCTGGTTGGCCGTGACATCGCATTTGCCGAACTCGCGCAGGAGCTCGGTTTCTCTGCTGTGATGCTCGCCAACGGTGCGTGGCGAGATCGGCCGCTCGCCTTGCCGGGTGTCGAAGCGTTCTTGGGCCGAGGTCTGGTTTATCAGAACTCGTTCGTGCACTGGTTCAATCACTGCGATGAGCCCGGCTACGCTGGGCCGAGCTATCAGGTCACCGATAACGCGATCGTGGTGGGTGGTGGTTTGGCTTCGATCGACGTCGTGAAAGCCATCAACCTGCAGCTCTACCGCGATGCGCTGGCGGCGCGCGGGATCGCCGTGTCCATCGTGGAGCTGGAGCACCAAGGCATCGCCAAGACGCTGGCCGCGCACGGGCTCACCCCCGAAACGCTGGGGGTCGCCGGCGCGACGCTATACTACCGCAGACGCAAGCGCGACATGCCGGTGGCGTTTCCCAAGGACCAGAGCGCCGAGCAGGTGGCCAAGACCGAAGCCGTGCGAGACAAGCTCGTGCAAGTGCTGGCGCAGAAGTACTTCGTGAAGGTCGCCGAGTGCGAAGTGCCGGTGTCGCCCATCATCGAAGCCGAGCGCTTGGTCGGTCTGCGCTTTCGCAAGAGCGAGTTGCAGGACGGAAAGTGGGTCGAAGTCCCCGGCTCGGAGCACGACGTGCGTGCAGGCTTGATCGTGAGCTCGATCGGCAGTGTGCCCCAGCCAATCGCAGGCGTTCCTACCAAGGGTGAGCTTTACGACTACGCGGACTGGTCCACCGGCGAAGTGCGCGGGCTGCCTTCGGTGTTTGGGCTCGGCAACGTGCTGACCGGTAAGGGCAACATCAAGGACAGTCGCGAGAATGCGCGACAGGTCTCGCAGAAAGTCGTGGAACCCTACCTGGGCGTGACTGACCAGCCTTCGGATGGCTGGCTCGACGGTGCACACGAGCGGGCGCGTGAGGCAGCAGGCCAGGTGCTCGCTCGCGCGACGCAGACGCCAAAGCTCGCAGCGGAACGGGTTCGGGCCATCGTGGAGCGCGTGCAAGCGCGCTGGCAGCAGGTCGGCTACACCGGTGACTATCGCACTTGGCTCGCCGCGCACCCCGCGAAGTGAAGCTCAACTTGCAAGACTGGGCTCGGCTCGGCCGGTCCAGCTGGTGCCTTGCGGGCCGCTTCCCGCTGCGTAGACTTCGCCCCTACCCTCGATTGTGGCTCGGGCCTCAGGTCCGTTCCCGGCCGCGCAGACGGCCGTGCTCTATCGTGTCAGGCGGGTGTTTCCGCCGGAAGAATGGGTCTGTGTAGTGCGCTTAGGCTTCTTGGCAACGCTTGTCTTGGTTGGCAGCTTTCTCTGCGCGCGCTCTGCTCTGGCCGAACCATCTGAGCGCGCAGTGCAGGCTGGGACCTCCGAGCTCGATCGAGATGCTGCGGAGCGAAAGGCTCTCGGGCTCAAGGCCAGCGGCATGTCGGGTGAGCGGGCCGCACGCGAGCTTCGGGCGGCACGGGCGAGCGTGGTCACCGCGGTGGTCGCGCTGCGGCGAGCGGGCTACGGCAACAAGGACGTTGCGGCTGCGCTTTCGACGTTCAATCTGGTCGACACCGACCACCAAGCCGCGACGCTGCAGAGTGCGGAAGTCTCCGCGGACGAGATCGTCGCCATCCTGAAGGAAGGCCACTCCGCATTTGCACCGGTTCTGGCTCGTGCACTCTCCAAGTTGAAGGTCGACGACGCCGAGATCGCCAAGGCCCTGCGCCACAACGGCTACGAGCCTGCCAATATCGTCCACGCGCTCGAAGCGTTGGGCATGGACGCAAGCGACAGCGCCAAGGCGCTCGCTCAGGCGGACTACGCGCCCGGCAAGGTGGCGCTGGCCCTCAAGGACTCACAGCACACGGCCACCGCCACGGCCGTCGCCTTGCGCGCGACTGGGCTGGCGCAAGGCGCGGTGGTAGCCGCACTGGAGGAAGCTGGGCTCTCCGCCAAGGACATCGCCAAAGAGCTGCGTTTGCAGGGAAATTCGTTCAATCAGGTCGCACAGGCGTTGCAGGCCACGGGCTACGCGACCACGGCCATCGGGCAGGCGCTCAAGGACGCTGGCGCCGACACGCAAACCCAGGTGGCGGCGCTGCGCAGCGTCGGCACCAAGGGTAGCGAGCTCATCGCCGTGTTGCAGGCCCAGAAGCTTGCACCTGCAGAGCTCGGCAAAGTCCTGCTCGGCGCCAAGCTGACTCCGGAGGCCGCGATCGATGCGATGCGCAACGCTGGCATGGATTGGCGCTCGGTGATCAAAGCGTTGCATGGCGCGGGCGTTCGCGCGGACCTGATCGCCAAGAGTGGCAAGGCGCGCAGGCTGGATGCCGGTGAGCTGGTCGCGGGCCTGGCGGAGAGCGGCTTGGCCACCTCCGAGCTGATCGCCGCGGTGCAAGCTGCCAAATACTCGCTGCGAGACATCGCGTGGGCGTTGCGAGCCGGCGACGTGGCGCCCACGGAAATCGCGCTCGCGCTCAAGGCCAACGGCGTCAAGCAAGCCGATGTGACCGTGACCTTGCATGCGCTCAAGCTGAGCGACGAGCAGATCGTCGCCGCGCTCAAAGGCGCTGACTATCCGCTGGCTTCGATCGCGAGCGAAATCACCTCCCAAAAGCTCTCGCTCGGCAAGATCGCCTTCGTGCTCAAAGAGGCTGGCAGCACCTGTGAGGCTCTTGCCGAAGCGTTCAAAGCCAACGGCGTGGCTCGCGGCAAGATCGCCGACGCGCTCAAGCAAGCCAATTGCGACGCGCTGGAGCTGGCGCGTGCGCTCTTTGCGCTGGGCGCCTCGCGGCAAGATCTCGCAGCTGAGCTCAAGCGCCTCAACTACGATCGGACATGGGTCGCCCGCGCGCTCAAGACTCTGGGCGCAAGTGCGAGTGAGACTGCCGCCATCATGCGTGCCTCGCGCTATTCCACCGGCGATGCAGCGCTCGCGCTGCGCCTCTGCGAGCTCTCCGCAGCCGCCGTCAGCAGCGCGCTAAAGTCGGCGAACTTCCCTCAAGCCGAGATCAAGCCCGCGCTCAGCTACGCCGGCTTCAAGGAATAGGCCGGGCGCCACGCGCTGGCGCAAGCGCGCACAGCAGGCTAGATCAGCGGACGCAGACCTGCGGTTTCCGGTTCATCGAGCAGCAAGATGCACACTCTTCTCATCGTCACCTCGCTCCTGGGCGCGGCTGTGATCATCGCCTGGCGGCTGCGGGAGACCTCGCGGCCGATCACCGCCCGCAAGATCGTGATCCCGCCGCTCGGCATGAGCACGGGTTTCAGCATGTTCGTATATGCGCCGACACGCATCCCGCTCGCTTGGGGCCTGTCCGCCTTCGCCGTGGGTGCCTGCGTATTCGCCTATCCGCTGGTGAAGACCTCCAAGCTGCTGCGCCACGGCGACGACGTTCTCTTGCACCGCTCCAAGGCCTTCCTGTGGATCCTGCTCGGCCTCTTCGCGATCCGCTTTGCCGCGCGCACCTACGTCGAGCAGCTGATCAGTCCGATCCAGACCGGTTCCATCTTCTTTCTGCTGGCCTTCGGCATGATCCTGCCCTGGCGCGTGCTGATGTTGCTGGAGTATCGGCGGCTGCTTGCGACCAGCCCCGCAGAAATCCGCACGCAGAGCGCGACCACAAACTAAAGAGCTGTCGAAAAATGGCGCAGAGCGAGAAGCTCTGCGCAGAGCAGGCCAGCAAGAACCTGGCGCCTGCACCGTCAACGAAGCAGAGCGCGCATGCGCATCGAGTCCCGCTCCGGCGCGAGTGCCAGGCAAAAGACAAGACCGGCCCAAGCATGAGAGTGTCGCAAGACTCGCCGCCCAAACCCCGGCTGCGGCGGCGTGCCTGAAGAAGTGCCCGGCGACATGCAGACCGACCGCAGCAGAAAAGACCAGGTGTCCGCGAGCTCCTCGGACGCCAACATCAGAGACCCGAGCGCCTCGGTTGCTGCGCCGACGCGCGCGAAGATCGTGTCGCACCTGTCGGCCGGGCTCGCTCCTTTCGGTCTCGACTTCGTGCATTCTTTCGACGTGCACCGCTACAACGCAGCAGTGCAGGGTCACCGCTCGCTCTTGGAGCTGCCCGGGTTCGGAAGAACCACTGCACTGGCCGTCTTGATCGCAAACTCACGCGCTCTCTGGTCGCCCTTTCTCGCGGCCATGCGCGATACGGTCGCGCTGCGAGAGGCCGCGGATCCGCTCGATGCCTACGTGGAATCCAGTGTCCGCAGCGTCGTCGCCGAGCTGACCGTTAGGCACGAGGTCTACTTCGCCAGCGAGCGTGAGCTACGACGCGTCTCCATGCTGCATGCCGCCGATGCTTCCGGCTTTGCACGACGGAGCCCCATGCATTTGGCGGTGCACCCAACGCTGGGGCCGTGGTTTGGGCTGCGCGCTCTCTTGGTCTTCGATGTCGAAGCCACTGAACGCGGTAGCGATCGGCCGTCCCCGTGCGTGGGTTGCGCGATGCCCTGCGCTCTGCCCTTGCAGCAAGCGCTTGCGGAGTACCGGCGGCTCGGCGAAGCCTCTGTCAAGTCAGGTTGGAGCTCGTGGCTCGCCGTGCGTGACGCCTGTCCGATTGGGCGCGAGCACCGCTATGACGCCGAGCAGATTCACTACCACTATACCAAGGATCGCTCTGCGCTAGCGCGTCTTCTCTAGCGCATTGTGGCGAATCGGCTTGGACGGAGGCGCTGGCACGCTGCGTGGCAGGCAGAGCAGGTTGGGCCGTGTCCGCCACCCTGAACGTGGCCAGAACACCCTGGTGTTCGCGGTGAGTGGCGCTAGCTTCTGCTGAAACGATCGCTCCAGGTCTGGTTGCCACCACGACTCGTCAATGATGACCGCACCGTAGCGATGGCTACGCAGCGCGCTGCGGATGCTCTTGCACGCGGGCGCCAGCCGTCTGCGTCAAGCAGAGCAGCCTGGCGGCAAGGATGAAGGGGACACTCGGCAAGAGATCAGAGCGCCAGAACGCCAGCTTGTCGGGCAGGTCGATGCCGTGGGCGCGCGGCAGCTCGAAGACGTAGTAGCGATACCAACCGTGGCTAATCAGACCGAGGAGCGCCGTGCTTACCAGCACGACGCAGGCGAACGCGGCTCCGCAGACGATGGTGGGCGACACGTAAAGCGGCTGGCCATGCAGCACACGCGCTACGTGTTCGAGCGGCCCGCTCTCCATCCACTCGACGTCGTAGGGATAGTTGAGGCGAAGGAACGCAATGCGCAGGTAAACGAAGACGTAGTAAGACGCCCCGAGGAAGAGGCCGAAACGTAGAGCCTGCATGAGCCGCGGACCGATCCACGACCACGATCGACTGGGCGCAACGGAGCTGATCATCGCTGCGCCATAGCAGAGCGCCTTGCCGGGGGAAAGTTGGGTCGTCGCGTCAGGGGGCGGTGCCGCTGCACGGCTTTTCGGCCTTGCACATGGGAAGCTGGTCGGTGATCTTCCCGGAGGTCTTGCTCTTCAAGAGGTTCTCCGCGGCGCTGCCCAGATGGAGCGCTTTGGAGATGGGGATGTGGTCGGCGAGAATGTCTCCGAGGACCGAGCATACGATGGTGTCGCCGAGCTGCAGGATGCTGGGATCGATCAGCGGATCGGTGAAGCTCAGCGCGGCTTCGGCAAAGGCCACCGCGGCCGCTCTGCCCACTGCGGCGATGATCACGAAGGTATTGACCATGCCGGAGTCGATCTCGGAAACCAAGATGCCGAGCGCATCGATCTGATCATTGGCGGTGTCGACGATCTCCTGGCAGCTCTCGATCGCGCCCCCGGTGCCGTCGCGCAGAATGCCGAGCGCTGTGCCGCTCGATGCATCGACGGCAAAGAACGCGGAGCTGGAGCCATCGCTGGCGAGGATCCGGTAGGTGCTGCTGTAGCGATCCAGAAGCGCAGCCTGCGAAGCCCGTGCGCTCGCGGGAAAGCCAGACAGAGCGGCCGTGGTGTCACCGCCTGGTACCAGGACGCTGAGAGGTGCACTGGCAAGATACGAGCGCGTCGAGCCCTTCGACATGAACGATTCGGCGATGGCGAGCCGTAAGGACGCCTGGAATGTGGTGTCGAAGGCCGCCTTGCCATCGGCAGCGCCGAGGGTCGTGAAGCGCGTGGTCGGAAGCAGGTCGACCGAGGTTCGGCGCGACAGGGGCAGCGTCAGGTGCACGGCGGCACGCAACGCCGTCTCAACGACGCTCACGCCATCCGGATAGGGAAGCGGCGCGTGAGCCAGGAGCGAGCGCAAGAGCGGTCGCGCAGGCGCGTGCTGGGCTTGGGCGTAGGCCTCCTGTGCGTTCTTCGCGTCGATGGCGTGCTGCACCGGCTCGCCAGCGATCGCGGTCGAGAGCGCGTCGTCGAGCCACGCGGAGAGCGTGGGTGCTGCGCCCTCGAAGGTGATCCACGCCGAAGAGAGAAAGAAGTCCCGCACGGCCGCAGACGCTGCGGCCAGTTGGACAGAGGCGTCCACGTCGCCGGGCAGTGGAGCTACCGGCAGGCCAACCAAGGTTCGATCGACGCTCTGACCGTCCATCTCGACGTGGAGCTGGATACCGACGAATTCCGAGAGCATCGCGCTTGTAGGCTGGCCCGAGGTCGAGGTCGAGGCCGTGAGCGTGTAGCTGGTGCTGGCGTCGGCGCGTCCGACCCGCACCTGAACCTGATGGGTTCCAGCAGCGCCGCGCGACGCATAGGCGAGTCGATACGGAAACGCGCTGCGACTGGCACCGAGCTCACTCAAGGCAGCTTTGGCCACCGTTAGATCCGTTAGGTCGCCCGCATCGACCAGACGTCCGCCGCTCTTCTGCGCGATCGGGCTGAGCGCATCCGGATTGAGCTTGGATGAGGCGACGTAGCAGCCGATGACGAGGATGGGACATGAGGTGGTCGTGGCGAGGAACTGCGCCGCGCGGCCCGCAGCCTGCGTGTCGTTGCCGTCGGTGAAGACGAGCATGAGTGAAGGGCCGGCAGCCAGTCCTGCGAGCACGCCATCGTAGAGGGGTGAGGTAGCGCCAGCCGCGCCAAGCAACGCTTGCTTCACGGCACTGCTCGCGGTCTGCACGAACCCGGCAGCAGAGGGCGCACCGTCGAGGGAGCAGACTTGCACGGCCGCCCTGGGCACGGCGGAGAAGACCGCGTCTGCGATGGCACCCGCCTGGGAATCGGTCAGCACGGGTTGGCTGCCAGTGCCGTCCCAGAGCAGAAGCACGCGTGGCGCACCGCCGTTTTCGCGCACCAGCGCCGAAACGCGCACGCCATCCTCTTCGATCACGAAGCTCGATGCGGGCAGGCCGGCGACGATCGCGCCGTTGCTGTCGACCGGCGCAAGCGTAAGCTCGATGATCGGCGCATGAGCCACCGATGCCTTGGCCGTCACCGCGCTCACTGTGCTGGCATCGCCGCCGGTGACCAGCGGTATGCCGTTGATGGTCGTGGTCCCGGCTTTGGTTTCCGCCACGTCCCCGAAGGCGCTGATGGCTGCACCGGCGATGTAACGTTTCTGCTTTCCGTCGGACCCGATCAGCGCGAAGCCTGCCACGAAGTTCGTGATGTCTTGAGGTTTCGCCGCCAGGAACACGGGCAGCGAAACCGTCGGTTGCGGCGAAAGCTTCACGCGTGCACCCGCTAGCTCATCGTAACCGAACTCGCCTTGCGCGAGCGTGATGGGCGTCTGTGGCGCACCCGCCCTCGTGGCACTGAGGCGCAGTGTGAGCTTGCGCGCACCGGCGAGTGCTGCCGCAGGCGCGATGTTCGTTGCGTAGCTTTCACCGTAGCTTGCGTCGGGGAGCAGCGTGTTCAGATAGACGGTGGCGCCTTTGTCTTGCACTGCGACCAAGGGCACCCCGGAGAACGGGGACAAGTAGGGCGTGTTGACGGAGATATCGGCGGGCAAGAGCGGGCGCAGCTTGGCGAAGAGCGCCGCGCTTTCGGCGCCGTCCGGGTCGATGATGGTCGGAGCGGCGGCGTTCTGCGCGGGCATGAAGGGCAGAGGTCCCGGCTCGAAGGCGAGCGCGATGCTGCGCAGGTAGACCTTCTTCGGCGCATCCGACGGATAGAGCGCCCCTGCCGGATCGCCTTTCACGATGGACGCAGAGAGCCCGGCCTGCCCGAGCAGTGTCGCCAGCAACTCGGCGCGCTCGCGCGGAGTCCCCACACCGGTGCGTAGCAGGTTGTCGACGCCGAAGCGGACCGCCGTCTCGATCGACTCCGCGGCGCCGAGCGGGGGAACCGCCGCGATGTTGTCGCGCACGAACGCGAAGATCAGCTTCGGATCTTTGGTGGCGACCGCAATGGCCGCACGTGCAGCCAGATGGTCAGGGCTTTCCTTCAGCGCGGCGAGCAGCGCACGCAGGCGGTCGAACTCGCTGGTGACGCCGGCGACGACGGCTGCGTCCGCACCTGCATCTCCGGCGTCATGGGCAAGGCCAGCGTCCCCAGTCTTCGTCGAAGCCGGATTCGATCCGCAGCCTGGCGTGACGCGCGCCGCGATCAGGGCCAGTGCAGAGGTGAGCCACTCGCGACGGGTGATCATCGGGGGAGGGTAGCTCAGGGAGCGAAGGAACGCGCCCGAAGAAAGTCATGGCTCGGTGCACGGCGCTGGCGAACGTCGATGTCTCCGCGCACGCCGAGCGCGAATCAGACCGGCGGAACAGGCGGTGGGAGCACAGGTAGAGCGACGCAACCGAACTCGAAGCGGAGCTCATCATAGGTTCCAGCTTTGGCGTTCATGCAGAGATCGCCGAAGAGGTCGACACCTGCGATGCTGCCCAGCGTTAGCACGGGGTAGTGGGGTGCGCACAGGCCGCGCCAAGTAGTGTCCATCGCCGCTGAGATCACCCGTTGTCTGTAGTGAATCGGCGTGGCTTGCTGGTCTCTCGGGCACTGCGAGCCACAGCCAATCGCGCCACTGCCACAATGTGCGTGTACTTGCATATGTGCTCCGCGGTGTCCACAGCGGGAACGCGTTGACGAGTGCTTCGCGCAGCGCAAGCGCACCCAGCCCTGGTACCATCGGTTGACCCACTGCGCGTGCCGCTCGCCGACCCGATGCCGAACAATGAAAAGCCCTCTCGTCCGAGCCTGACCAGCGGCTTGCGCCAAACGGCGCGCGACGTGTTCGTGGCGCGGCAACCGATCTTCAACGTCGCGCGCGAGGTATTTGGCTACGAGCTGCTCTTCCGCTCGGGTGGCGACAAGAACAGCTACGACTTTCCGGACGGCACGGTCGCGACCACGCAGGTGCTGGTCAACAGCTTTCTCCTCTTCGGCATGTCGAACCTGACGCAAAACAAGATCGCGTTCGTGAACATCACGCGCGAGATCATGATGCGCGAGGTGCTCGATCTCTTTCCACCGGCGCTGGTGATCCCGGAGTTGCTCGAATCCATCGTGCCTGACGCGGAGGTGCTCGCGGCCTGCCGCAGGCTCAAGGCCCAGGGCTATACGCTGGCGCTCGACGACTTCGTGGCGCTCGAGGGCTTCGAAGAGCTGGCCACGCTCGCCGACATCATCAAGGTCGACTTCCTGCAGACCACGCCGGAGGTGCAGGCCGAGCTGGCACGTCGCCTCTTGCCGGGCGGCGCCCGGATGCTGGCGGAGAAGGTGGAAACGCACGAGGACTTCGCACGCGCAGTGGCCGACGGCTACACGCTCTTCCAAGGCTACTTCTTCGCCAAGCCCGAGATCGTCCAACGCAAGGAAATCCCAGGCTACAAGTTGCACTACCTGCAGCTCCTCTGTGAGCTGGGCCGCCAAGACTCGGAGATCCGCGACATCGAGGACATCGTCAAACGAGACGTGTCGCTCTCCTATCGTTTGCTGCGCTACATCAACTCGGCTGGCTTTGGTTTCCGTAAGCCGGTGGAATCCATCGGCCATGCGCTCTTGCTGCTCGGCGCTCGCAACGTGCGCAAGTGGGCAAGCCTGGTGGCCCTCTCCGCCATGGGCCAAGACAAGCCGGCGGAGTTACTCAGCGTTGGACTCACGCGCGCGCATTTCTGCGAGGCCGCCGCGGGCCTGGTGGGCTTGCGCAGCGAAGCCTCCAACCTCTTCTTGATGGGCCTCTTCTCGGTGCTCGACGCCGTTGCCGACAAGCCCATCGCCGAGATCCTCGAGCAGATTCCAATCATGCCCGAAGTGCGAGAAGCATTGCTCGGCCACGCGAATCGCTATTGCCGGCTGCTCGATCTCATCCGCGCCTACGAGCGCGCGCGCTGGGACGACGTGCAGGTGATCTCGACCGAAGTGGGCATCGATGGCGACCTCGTCCCAGGCCTCTACGTGAACGCCATCGCGTTTGCCGCCGAGAGCCTGAGCCTGCTCAAGTAAGCGCGCCGCACGCGCGGGGGCTGCGCGCGCTCGCCCGGTAGCGCGCCCGCTCCGTCTCGCGCTTCTTTCCGTAACGACAGATTATGGTTCGACGGCGGAGCCCTGCCCGCGGTGACCTTGGCGCACCAACGACGAAGCCGGTGAGCTCCGAAGAGTTCCACCGGCTTCTTGGTCACAGCTTCTTGGTCACACTTTGGGGTGAATGACGGGGATTGAACCCG
>JADGRG010000154.1 GCA_017881145.1 Sandaracinaceae bacterium
CCCGGATCGATCGGAATGCCGACCCCGAGCTGGGCATCGAGCAGTGCATGACCGTCGAGCTTCACCTGGTCGGCCGCGGCCTGGTCTCGAACTGTCACTGTGATGCGCCCGATGCGCGGGAGGATGTACGCCTCCAGCGTGGTCACCGACTGTTTGAGCGCTGCGTCAGCCTTGTCGTCGTGCTCCAGCTTGCGCAAGAGCTCGGAAGCCTCGACGAGCTTGCCCAGCTCGTTCAAGGCACTGGCCAGGTTGTAGGCGATCACCGGTGAGTCGCGCAGTGAAAGTGCTCGCCGGAACCTGTCTTCGGCGCCCGGCCAGTCGGCCTTCTCGGCGAGCGCGACGCCCTCCTCGAAGAGCGAACGCGCGGAGGCAGCACGACTCGCGTCAGGCTCGGACGACTGCGCATGAGCGGATGGTGAAAGGAGCGGGCTAGCAACCAGTGCCAGAGTGAAAACGATGCGGGCGAAGGGTTTGGGCATGAGGCAACGGGCGGCTACGCTCAGAAGTCGAGCTGGTGGTAGATCTTCTTCTTCGGCGTCGAGGCTTCGCTGCTCTTCTTCGGCGCAGCACTCGGCGCATGTGACTTTCCGCCGCCGATGGCTGCGCGAGTGGTTGCTGCGTGCGAGCTCTGCGTGGAGCTGGCGGGCGTGCCCGTCGTGACCGCCGCGTGCGCAGCGCCGATCGCCTTGTCCGTCCGGACAGCTGCTCGTGGCGCGGGGGCTGTCGTTGCCGGTTGCGCGCTTGGCGTGGGCTGGGCCGCGGCACGCGGCGTCGCTACTGTGGGCGTGCTCGGGTCCGGCGTGCTCGGCACTGGCCCCGTGGTCGGCGTAGGCCGGACGCTTGCAGCGGACGGCGGCGGCGTGGCTGCAGGCACGATCTGCACTGGCTGGTCGGCGTTGGCGGCGGCGGGCTTCGAGGAAGAGGACGTGGCCATGAGGGCGACGATGACGACGACGACGATCAGCGCTGCACCTGCGGCCAGCGCCAGCCGCATGCGTTTGCGCGAGCGCTCGGCACTTTCTGCCTCCTGCGCCGAGTCAGCGAAGGGGTCGCTCGCAGCGCGCAGCTGCAGCTCCGTATGCTTGCCGTAAGCCGTGACTGGCGGCGGCGCATGGGCGACTTCCGTGCTCGCGTTTCCCAGCGTCGGCACGAGCGAGAGGAGCGTGTCGCGTAGTTCGAGCGCGCTCGCGAAGCGGCTCTCGGGCTTGGCTGCAAGCGCACGGGCGACCACGTCCGAGAGACCCTGGCCAAGCTCGGGTCGCAGCGATGCCAGAGGGGTCGGGCCCTGCGTCGTGATCGCCACCATCAGGTCGCCGATGTTGTCCTGGTTGAAGGGCAAGCGGCCGGCGAGCAGCGTGTAGAGGATGACCCCCATGCTGTAGATATCGCAGCGTCGGTCCAGGTTGTTGCGGCCGCGCAGCTGCTCCGGCGACATGTACCAGGGCGTGCCCACGATCATGCCAGGTTGGGTGAGTCGGTTCTGCTGGCCTTCCGGGCCGTCAGCAGCACCTAGTACTCCGGTGTCCTCGGACTTCTTCGAGATGCCGAAGTCGATCAGCTTGGGGAACGTTCCGTCGGCATCTTGGATGACGAAGATGTTCTCGGGCTTGAGGTCCCGATGCACCACACCAGCTTCGTGCACGGCGTGCAGTCCACGCAAGCAGTCGGCCACCAGATGCATGGCTTCCTTGGCGCTGAACGCCGGGCCGTCATCGATGCGCTTGGCGAGCGACACGCCTTCCAGAAACTCCAACACCATGTAGTAAAGGCCATCGTCGGTGACACCGAAGTCGAAGACGTCCACCACGAAGCGGTGCTTGATCGATGCGACGGTGCGCGCCTCGGAGACGAAGCGCTCGGCGAGCGAGGGGTCGTTGCTGACTTGCGGGCGCAGGAACTTGACCGCAACGGTTCTGCCCAGGGCCTCGTGCACAGCCGCCCATACGGAGCCCATGCCGCCCTGGCCGATCTCGCGGGTCAGCCGGTATTTGTCCGCAATGATGCGTCCGGGTTCCATTGATGGGTCAGGAGCAGCGGATGTAGATGCGGCGGAGGCGGTGGAAGCGGCCGAAGCGGCAGAAATCGGTTGTGCGCCACCCTGCAGCTTTCGGGTTCCGGTCTGCACCTCCGATTGTACCTGTATTTGCCGCGTATCCTGTGGCTTCGTTGCGTTGGTCACTGGCGTTGTCAAAGAGCGTGTGTGTGACACGCTCAAATTCCTACATGCTGGCGAGTTTCAAGGCCTCTCTAATGCAGTGGCCGAGCCTCGGCGTTTCCGTGACCGTCGCCCTACAACCAGGGATTAAGTGTATGCATACGACGCAAGCGAGCCCACGTCCGCGCTCCCAGTGCCCCTCTTACACTCAACCCGTGCGTCGTCGAGCCTAGCGCAGCGGACTGCTTCCGTCACTTGGGGTGAGCACGCCGAGGTAGGGTAGGTTGCGATAGCGCTGCGCGCAGTCGAGGCCGTAGCCAACCACGAAGACGTCTTCGATGGTGAAACCCAAGTAGTCGATGGGCACGGGCAATCGGGTGCGCGCCGGCTTGTGCAGGAGCGAGGCGAGCTTGAGCGAGGCCGGTGCGCGAGTGCGCAGCGTGTCGATCAGGAACTTCACCGTGAGGCCCGTGTCGACGATGTCCTCGACCAGGAGCACGTGCTTGCCTTCGACCGAGCGAGCTAGATCGTGGGTGATCTGCACGACACCGGTCGAGCTGGTTTCGTCGCCGTAGGAGCGCACGCCGAAGAAATCGAGGGTGAGCGGCAAGGCCGTGGCACGCACCAAGTCCGCAGCGAAGATGAAGCTGCCGGCGAGCACGACCACCACCGTGAGATCTTTGTCCTGGTAGTCACGCTCGATGGCTGCTCCCAGCTCGCGCACGCGCGCTTGGACCGTTTCCGCATCGATGAGCACACTGGGTTCGAGCACGGGGTATGGGCTCCTTCAACCGAAGATCCGCAGCAGTGTTGCGGCTTCCGAAACGAAGACCCGCAGGGCCAAGGGCACTTCGGGCAGCACGAGCGAGGCGGTCAGCCCGATCACCGCAAGGCCGAGCACGGGTCGCAAGGGTCCCTGGACGAGCTGTGTGACCACCGGCTGCGCGATGCGCGAGAGCAGCCCCGTCGCGAGTGCGACGACGAAGAGGCACAAGATAACCGGTGCACTGAGCACGAGCGCCAGCGAAAGGGCTTTGCCAAAGAGCTGGGCCGCCGAAAGCAACGCGGGCAAGAGGCCGGTCGGCACTTGGCCCAAAGGGAAATGCTGCAGGGTGTCAGCGAAGCTCGAAAGCACGAGCAAGTGTCCACCGGCGGCGAAGAAGATGGAAAGCGCGGCGAAGCGATAGAGCAGGCCGAGCGGTGCTTCGGCTTCGGGTGTCGTGAACGCCGGTGTGAGCTCGGCGCCGCGCAGCGCATCGGCGAGGCTGGCTGTCCACGAGAACGCGTGCAGTGGCAGCGCCACGGCCCAAGCGAAAAGCACGCCGCGCGCAAGCTCGGGTAGACCAAGCAGCAAGAGCGAGGGCGCGAGCGTCAGGTCGGCTTGCGCGTGCAGCAGAGCCGTCGGCAAGAGCGTCAGGGTGAGTGCAAGGCCGAGCAGGAGCGAGACCAGCCTGGGCGCGGCGCCGAGGCCGAGCAGGGGTGAGAGCAGGACCAGTGGCAAGACGCGCAGCGCGAGCAGAAGTGCGACGGAGAAGAGGTGCGAGCGGGCAGCCTCGTCGTCGAGCAAGACGGCGAGCACTAGCGCGCGACCTCGACGATCTGGCGCAGGATGCGCGAGGATAAGTCTAGAAGCGGAGTGGTCATGGCGGCGCGGCTCGCGAGCAGCACGGCAGCCACCACGAAGAGCTTCGGCACGAAGGCCACACTGGCGTCGCTGGCTTGGGTCGCTGCTTGAAAGAAGCCGACCAAAAGCCCGACCAAGAGGCACGCGACCACCGCAGGCGTGCACAGGGTCAGCGCAAGATGCAGTGCGTCCACCACCAGCGCCGTGAGTGCAGCGACGTCCACGCCGCGACGTTAGCGCGCGGCCTGCATGCCCACAAGACTTGCTGCCGAGCGTCGCGTCAGCAATCGCGACGAGCCTGCGCTAGCAGAGCGCGAGGCAGGCCGGTCTTGGGGCAGGCCCGTTCAGGCGCCAGGTTGGAAGACCACGGGGAAGCGCGTCTGCGCACCCTGGCCGGAGCTGGGGAAGCGCCACATGCGCACGGTGCGCGTGATGCACTCATCCATGCCGGGCAAGCCTTTGCCGGTGGTCTTGACGCTGGTCACGTTGCCGGAGGGTGAGACTTCGATCTCGACGTCCAGGCGGACGGTTTCGTCGGAGCCGGCGCCGCGCAGCGCGGTCTCGTAGCAGCGCTGCAGGTTCTTGCGGCCGCGCAGCACCACGCCGGAAAGCTTCTCGGCGGTGAGCTGCCCGCCACTGCTCGTGCTGCCTTGCGCGGTGTCTGCCGTGGTGTGAATCGTCGACGGTCCTTGATCGAGGCCGCCTCCCATCCGCGCGAGCGTGGCCCTCTGCTCGTCGGTGAGCTGCTTGCCCTTGGTCTTGTCCCCAGGGGCCGGCGCTGGTGCGGCTGCCGCGGCCGTGGTTGGTCGACGAGTCCCCGCGCCATTCGACTGACCAGCGATGGCTTGCATGTCGAGCTGGATGACGTTGCCCTCGCCGTCGCGGGCCGCGTTCGGGTCGGCAGGAGCCTTGGCAGCTGTTGGCTGCGCTTCAGCCGCAGCGACCGGCGCCGTGCGCGCGTCTTGTTGCGTGGGCGGGGCGAGCACGCGCACGCCGAGGTAGGCACCGGCGGCCAGAATGAAAGCGCCACCGGCGACCAGCGTGAACATCGGTGCCCAGCCCAGGGGCTTGCCGCCAGCGGGCGCCGGGGCTGTGATCGGCTCGACCGTCACCGTTGACACCAGCGGCTCGGGCGGCGCGGCGTATTCGGCCAGCGTCATGACCTGATGTCCGCCGATCGGCGCCATGTCCACACGCGCTGCTGGTTGCTGCACCGACGCGGGTGGCGGCGCCATGGCAGCTGGCGGCGGCGCGACCAGCGGTGCCGGCGCGCGAGGCTCACAGAGCATCGCGAGCTCCGGGATATGCCGTAGGGGCAACCAGTCATCCATGCCCTCGCGCCAAGCCAACGATTCGCGATCGACCGCGCCCGTGCTGACCTTGCGAGCCACTTCCTCGCGACGCATCGGTCCCACCGGCACGTCGTTGATTGCCACGTGCCACTCATCGGCGGAGCGGGCGCCGCCCATGCCCAGGTCTGCGCTCGGGCTTCCGACCTGACGCTGAAAGTCAGCGCCGAGCGCCGACGGAACGGGCGCCGCGCCCAGGCTGGCGGCCGACATGGGCTGCGAGAGAGGCCGGCTCACGCTCCTGGTTCCACGCTCCGAACCGCGCACGACGATCGGCTCGCCACACTGCTGACAAGTCATGCGCAGCGTCCGACCGGCCACCTTTTCGTCGGCGATCTGATACTTCGACTTGCAGTTGCGGCACAGGAACTTCATCGCACTCTCTCTGTCCAGCAGGCCGGCCGAAGCTCATCGCCCGCAGCGCGGCGCAGCATGACTCGCACTTCGAACCGATGATCTTGGTCGCGACCGGGCGCTCTCACAAGAGGGTCACCATGTGTTCTTTGATCTGGGTCCGGGTTTCGTCGTCCGGCGCACTCGTCGCGGCACGCTGCCAGATCTCCAGCGACTTGTGCCGAAAACCCGCGCGCTGGTAGACCACTGCCAGGTTCTTCAGTGCCGAGAAATGGCGTGGTTGCAGCCCGACCGCGGTCTCGAGCGCTTCGATGGCGGAGAAGAGATCTCCGCGGCGTCCGTAGAGCAAGCCCAGGTGGTATTGCAGCTCGAAGGCGAGCGGATCGATGCCCACGCCAGCGTGCAGATGCGTGATCGCCGTGTCGAGGTCGCCGCTCTCGAACGCACTCATGCCGGCGCCGAGCTCCCCCTCTGCGGCCGCACTCAGCGCCTCCACGTCGTGCACCACCTCCTTGCCTTCCAGCAGGAGCTGCACGGTACGGGTGAGCTTGGGGAGGTCGATCGGCTTGTCGAAGACGTGCTCGACTCCGTAGGACTCGCGCAGGTCTTCAGCGACGCGCCAGCCGCGGTGGATGGCGCTCACGATTACGATCGGAATCGATCCGTAGCGTTGTGAGCCCCGCAGTCGGCGGCAGATGTCGAACCCGTGCACGCCCGGCAGCACGGCATCCAGCACGATCAGATCTGGCCCGTGGTCGCGGATGCTTTCGAGTGCGGAGGTTCCGTCGTGGGCCACGAGCACTGGAATGCCGACATGCTCGAGTGTCAGCTGGATGAGCTGGCGCAGGTCGTCGTCGTCGTCGACCACCAGCACTTTCTTGTCGTGGTAGCCCGTCTGGTATTCGGGAGGTGGGGTGGCTTGCGGCCGCAGCGCGAAGGCCTGGTCGAGCTCGGGACCTCCCGCAGCCGGTGGCCGGCTGTGCACCACGCCGACCGGTTCGTAGCCTGCCGCGGGATCGCTGGCGTCCGACTCGCCTTGCGCTGCGGCGTCTGGCGGCGCGGACTGCGGCACGGCTGCGATCGGTGCGGGACGCGTGATGCCAAGCTCGACCAGCTCTTCGTCGCGCACGCGCGGACCCACGTAGTAGGCCTCACCGAGCTCGAGGAGCGCATACGCCTCGTCGATCGCATGGTGCACCGCTTCGTCGAGTGCGACGTGCGGAAACACCG
>JADGRG010000155.1 GCA_017881145.1 Sandaracinaceae bacterium
GCAGAGGCTGACTTCCCCCTCGAACGAGACCAACACGTTGGACGGCGAAACGTCTCGGTGCACGACGGCGAGCGGTGCGCCGCTGCCATCGCCAGCACGGTGCGCGTAGTCGAGCGCCGCGAGCACCTCACGCACCATCAGGAGTGCGAACTCCGCGGGCAGCGGCAACCTACGCTTGCTCAGCTGGCGCAAGAGCTGGTTCAGGTCGTAGCCCTCGACATACTCCATCGCGATGAAGAGGCGGCCCGCTTCGCGACCGAGATCGAGCACGCGCACGATGTTGCGGTGATTGAGCTTGGAGGCCAGCTTGGCCTCGGTCACGAGCAAACGCGTGAAGCCCGGGTCCGCAGAGAGCTCGGGAAGGATCTCCTTCACCACCACGCGCCGCGACCCGCCGAACTCCGTCGTCATGCGAGCGAGGAAGATCTCCGCCATGCCACCGCGGCCGATGCGATCGAAGAGCAGGTACTTACCGAACGCCCTAGGCAGCGCGGCCACCGCGCTCGGCGATTCGTGGGGAACGACCTGGGGGCCGGCTACCATGCGAGCAGATCTTTATGCATGTGTGGCTCGCGTACGCAAGGCCTGCGAGCGTTGCGTGCCAGTTGCCGAGCATGTGCATTATTCGGCCGCTGAATCAGCCAGGTTTTTGCGCGTGATCCGCACTTCGTCGCCCACACCTTTCAGCACAACCTGCTCCCCTTCCGCAAGTTCGTGCGCGAGGAGCGCGCGTGCCAGAGGCGCTTCGACCAGGCGCGAGACCGTGCGACGCATGGGCCGTGCTCCGAGTGCGCGATCGAAACCGCCGCCAGCGATCAACGCGTCGATGGCGGAGGATTCCACTTCGAGGACAACGCGATGTCTGTCGAGCACCACTTTGGCGACATCGCTGAGCATGCGCCGCGCGATGGTCGCAACGTCCGACTCGCTGAGCGGATGGAAGTAGAGTGGTTCGTCGATGCGGTTCCAGAGCTCGGGCGCAAGCGCAGCTCGAGCGGCCGCAAGAGCTCGCGACTGCGCGCCCAGATCCACCGGAGCGTCGGCGGCCTCACCGCCAAAGCCGATGCGTGCACGCGCGGCCGAGGATGCCGCGCCCAGGTTCGAGGTCATCACGATCACGGTATTCGTGAAGTCGACCGTGCGACCACGACCGTCGGTCAGGCGTCCTTCGTCGAGCAGAGGCAAGAGCGCAAGCAGCACCTCCGGATGTGCTTTCTCGATCTCGTCGAGCAAGATGAGCTGGTAGGGGCGATGCCGGACCGCCTCGGTGAGCTGACCGCCCTCGTCGTGACCCAGATAGCCAGGCGGCGCACCCAAGAGGCGCGCCACAGCGTGCGACTCACCCAGCTCGCTCATGTCGATGCGGGTCAAGGTGCTGCCGGGGAACATGAGGTCGGCGATGGCTTTCGCCATCTCCGTCTTGCCGACGCCGGTCGGTCCCAAGAAGAGGAACGTGCCGAGCGGCCGTGCACCTCGGAACCCCGCGGCGCTCTTGCGCAAGGCGCTGGCGATCGATGCGATGGCTTCCCGCTGGCCCACGATGCGTTGCCCAAGGTGGGCTTCGAGCTGCAAGAGCGCGTCGCAATCCTGCAAGAGCAAACGCGCCACAGGCACGCCCGAAAGCTCGGAGACCACCGCCGCCACGCCCGCCTCGTCGATGACGGAAAGCTTACGTCTGTGTGCGCGTGCACCAGCCTGGTCGAGCAACGCGATGGCCTTGTCCGGCAGTTGGCGCAGCGGCAAATAGCGCACCGACATCTCGACCGCGGCCGAGAGGGCGGAGAGCTCGTAGCGCACGCCGTGATGCGCTGCGTAGTGCGGCGCGATGCCCTGCAAGATGCGCACGCAGTCGTCCCGATTCGGCTCGCCCACTTCGATGCGAGTGAAACGCCGCGAGAGCGCCGCGTCGCGCTCGAAGATGCGCCGATACTCGGCGTCGGTGGTGGCTCCGATCACTGGCAGCTCACCGCGGCAGAGCGCGGTCTTCAGCTCGTTCCCGAGGCTTTCGCCACCGTCACCGCCAGCCAGCACGCTGTGGATCTCGTCGATGAAGAGCAGCACCCTGCCCTCTGCCGCCAGCACCTCGCGCTTGAGGGCTTGCACTCGCTCCGAGAGCGCGCCGCGCACACCCGTGCCGGCGAGCAAGCCCGACGCCGAGATCTCGAGCAGGATGCGCTCGCGCAGCGCTGGCTCGGCACCCGCATCCTTCACCAACGCCAGCGCCAGGCCTTCCACGACGGAGGTCTTGCCCACCCCGGGCGCGCCGACGATCACGGGACTGTTGCCGCGCCTTCGCGCCAGCACGTCGAGCAACATCTCGATCACGTCCTGTCGGCCGATCACCGGATCGATCTGGCCCGCTTCAGCCAGCGCAGTCAGATTGCGCCCGAGCGAGGTCAAGAGCGGAAAGCGCTCGGGATCGAGCGTGTAGCGCGGCGAGCTCGCCTTCACAGCAGGCTTCTCACGCGGTGCTGGGCTCGCGGGCGCAAGCCTCGCACTGGTCGTGTGGCCGCGCGCTGGTCGTGTTGGGCGCCCGCGCGGTGCAGCGCGCGACGGTTGCGGCAGATTTGCAGCTGTTGGCGGCGAGGCTGGCTCACCGAGGCGCTGGACACGTCGCAAGAGCTTCGACTCGGTGTGCTCGGCGAGCGCCGCAGACTGAAAATCTCGATCGCGTCGCGGACGCGCGCTGCGCTCGTGGGTGCGTGCCACGGCCGGGCGGGCACGCTGCGGCGCATGCGTTTCGGTGTCGCTGCAGGGGCGCGCTGCGCTCTGCGGGCTTGCCGCCACGCTCGCGCCGACCGCGTGCATGAGCAGCGCGCTAGCCTGGGCGCAGAGTCGGGCGGGTTCCACGCCGACGCGCCCGAGCGCCGTAGCGCCTGCCGAACGCGGCTCGCCCGCGATCGCCCAGAGCAGATGCACGCCGCAGGGCTGCGCAGCGTGCTGCGTGGCCAACTTACGCGCTCGCTCCAACGCCAGCTCGACACCATTGTGCCGTTCGTCGTGAACTTGGCTGAGCGTGCCCAGCAGCCCGACCTCGGAGAGGCCCTGCTGCGACAAGAGCTCTGCGCTCTGCCCGTCCTGTTGATAGAGCGCCAGCAGGACGTGCGCGGTCGACGGCTCCTGACGCCGCTTGCGCGCCACTTCCGCAGCGCGCGCGATGATGCCTGAAAGCCCTGCTGCCATGCCCAGTCCTCCAGCTTCCGGATAACAACTCGATCGCCAACGGCCAAGTTTTTGGGCAACGCGCTGCCGGAAGTCCTTCCCGTCGGGCCGCTGGCCAGGGTAGAGGTAGGGCCGCGCATGGACATCCACGAGCTCATCATCCGCGCCGAGCAAGGGCATTTCGGGCCGGTCCACGTGTTGGTGGGCAGCGAGCGGCTCTTCATCGACCGCGCGGTCGTGGCGCTACGCAAGGCCGCAGTCGGCGACGGAGATCCCTGGAACGAAGAGGTTTTTCAGGGCAAAGGCGCCTCGGGCAACCGCATTCTGGATGCGGTGCGCACGCTTCCGATGATGGCCAAGGTGCGCTTCGTGCTGGTGCGGGGTGCGGACGACCTGGCGGACAAGGAGCTGGAGCCGCTCAGCAACTACCTGGCAGCGCCCTGCGACACCAGCTGCCTCGTACTGACCGCCGAGAAGCTCGATGGGCGCTCGCGGCTGGTCAAGGTGGCCAAGCAAAAGGGCTACTTCTGCGACGCGCAGCCCCTGAAGCTCGCCGCCATGCGCGAGTTCGTGGCGCGCGAGGCCAAGCGCCGAGCGCTGGTGCTGCGCGAGGACGCCGCAGCCGCGCTGGTCGACGCTATCGGCACCGATCTGAGCGCGCTCGACGACGCCCTGGAGCGGCTCTCGCTCTACGCCGGCGAGGGACAACCCATCACATTGGCCGCGGTCGAGGCCTGCGTGTCGAGGGTGCGCGTGGAGTCGATCTGGGCGCTGGTCGACGCAGTCGGTCTGCGCGACCAGAAGCTCGCCCTGCGGGCCACTGCGTCGTTGCTGGCTGACCGCGAGCCGCCGCTGCGCATCCTGGCCATGGTGGCGAGACAGCTGCGCATGGTCGGTCGGATGCGCCAAGCGCTGCAGGACGGCA
>JADGRG010000014.1 GCA_017881145.1 Sandaracinaceae bacterium
ACACGCACGCGGCCCCCGGCCACGACGTACATGGAGGACGCCACTTCGCCGCGACTGTAGATGCGCCGACGCCGCGGGACCTGCAGCAGGCTGCAGCCCGCGGCGACTTCCGCAAGGTCTGTGGAGGTAAAGCCTGCGAAGACGCCGCTGGCGCGTAGTGCATCGAGCACACGTTCGCATGCAATTGGAGCGACGCGGTCTTCCCGCAGTCGCGGCTCGGCGCCGATCTCGGCAGGATGGTTAAGCAGAAGAGCCCCCTTGGGCCAGCACAGCGTGCCAGCGCCGCCCGCTTGCATACACCCGCATCGACGAAGCTGACAATAGCCCTGACCCAAGCAGAACCGACTCGCGCGCGGTTGGACACCAGAGTGCGGAAAGGCTGCCGGAGAGGTCCGTGTCGGATTGACGCTGCAAGCGTGGGGAAGTAGCGTCTGCGCGCCTAAACCGACCCACAAGGGCCGAAAACAGCGCGGAAAATCAGATAAGTCATGCGCCTCTATCGTGGAAAAGTCGAAGTCATCGCCGAAGAGATCATCCGCACGCTCCGAGAGCAAGGCAGCGTGGAGGTCGAAAACGAGGCAGAGGCGCGGGTCGACATCGAGTCCGTGCTAAACGAATTCCTGCGGCTTGAGCGGGAGATTGTGGACGAAGCCAAGAACCGCATGGAGAGCCGCGGGCTCGGCTACAGCCAACTCGGCAAGGTGCGTAGCCAGGTCGCCAAAGAACGCGGCGCCCCATCCCAGGAGGAGGTGCTGCCCTACCTCCTCGACCAGACCATGAATCTGCTCTTCCACAGCGGAAACATCGCGGAGATCTTCGCAGAGGATGTGGATCTCCGGAAAGCCATCACGCCGATCCTGCGCAAGCACATGGAGGTCGATTCCGACCTGGATCGCGAAGTGCGATCCAAGATCAAGAACCTCCAGGAAGGCACGACGGACTTCGACGTCGAGTATGCACGCGTGATGGAGCAGACCAAGCACAAGCGCGGCCTGACCTGAAGATTTCCTAGGAGCGGCTCATAGCGGCTTACGTCCTCGACCCGTCGGTCACGCTACACGAGTAGCGCTCCCTCCGGCTCTGCGGGCGCGCTCGCTCTGAGCCACTCCTAGGAAATCTTCTGCTCGTCTCCTGCATCGCGTGGGCGCACAGCCACGCCGTGGCAGGTGCAGGATACCCAGGCGACGGTGTAGGATTTAGCGATGGTGGATGACCTCTTGCTCGTGATCATTTCTTCCCCGTCGGGGGCCGGAAAGACGACGCTGACACGTGATCTACTCGCGTCGTTCTCAGACCTGACGTTCTCCGTCTCACACACCACGCGCCGGCCGCGCCCGAACGAAGTCGATGGCAACGACTATCACTTCGTCGATCGCGCTCGCTTCGATGCGCTCGTGCAAGAGGACGCCTTCGTCGAGTGGGCCCAGGTCCACGGCAACTGCTACGGCACAGCCCTCTCCGAGTTGAGCCGCGCCCGGGCTCAGGGCAAGAAGGGCGTGCTCTTCGATATCGACTACCAGGGCGCGCGGCAGATCAAGGCGGTGCGTCCGGACACGGTGAGCGTGTTCGTGCTGCCGCCCTCGATGGACGCGCTCAAGCAGCGGCTGCGGTCGCGCGCGGCCGACGACGACGCCACCATCGAGCGCCGCTTCAACAACGCACGCACCGAGATCGAACACTACGGGCTCTTCGACTACATCATCGTGAACGACGATCTCGAGGAAGCGAAGCTGCGCATGCGTGCGGTCATCTACGCCGAGCGCTCACGCCGCACTCGGATGGCGCGGGTGGCGGAGTCTCTCTTGCTCCGCTCGCGCGCTCTTGGCTGAGCCCAAAGCATGCGCTGCACGCTGCTCGGTCTGCGCCTCCATCTCCTCGGTGCCATCGTCGGCATGGCCGTCACGGCGCTTGCGCTGCCGAGCATGCTCCGCGCACAGCCAAGGCCAGCGCAGGTGCGCTTGCTCGACGCGCACAACACACCGCTCGATCCCGCTCGGGACGCGCTCGGCGTTGCACAGGTCATCACCAACGATGGCACGCTGCCCAGCGGCTTCAGCGAGGCGCTGACGAGCCCGGAGCCCAACGACATTCGGCTCGAGGTCAGCGACCCAGCGCTGCCCCAGCGCGAGCTCTTCGCCGAGATCGAAAGCCTTGACGCGAGAACCCTGGCACGGCGCAGCCTCTTACGACTTGCGCTGCGGCGCGAGACGCCCGGCGCGGCGTATAGGTCGCGCTTCGTGCGCTTGGTAGGCGACGCGGTGGATCTGCACGCACCGGGCACAGCCGATCAGACGCTGCTCGTGGCGCTGCGAGACGTGGTGCGAATCCGCTACCAGGGACCGACTGGCGAGGTGTTGCTCTCGCTGCGAGTCGGCCGGCCCGGCAGAGAAGACGGTCCACTTGCCGCACGGCTTGCGCGCCTGCACGTGCACATTCTGCGAATCGCCGCGGATGGTCCGACGGTGGTCGGGCAGGACATCGCGAGCGCGCTCAGCCTCTTGCGTGCCGAGATCCTGGTGGCGAACCAGATCTGGCTGCAATGCGGCCTGACGTTCGGGGATCCCGCGGAGGTGGCGGTCGAAATCGTCGCGCCTCCCCCGCCCTGCCTGCTCGCGGTCGCGAATGGCGATGGGCTGCCCGCCGCTGGCGGCGGCGAAGCACGATTTGCCGTCGACGGCCGCGTGTTCGGACCCATCGTGACGCAGCACGGCGCAACACCCCTGCAGACCGCTTCCGACCTGGCTCGCACGCTGCGCGCAGCTGGCTTGGCCGTGCAGCTCTCCGAGAATCCGAGAACGCGGGGCGGCGCTGGTGCGAGCGCCGATCTGATCGTACGCCATGTCGATGGCAGCCTCGCGACCATCACACGTGCGCCGGGCACACCGCTTTCCACCGACTCGCGCCAGACGATCTCTATCGGCGCGGTCGATCTCTATGACGGGCTCGAAGAGTTCGACAACATGAACGCGCAGGTGGGCACGCTCGAAGAGCGCACGCTCGTCAAGGCGCTCTCGGATGAGGACCCTGCGACCATCGATCTCTTCGTGGTCAATCGCTTCACGCAAGCGACCCGCCAAGGCGAAGCGTTCATTGCGCAGCCTGACTCCACCATCACCAACACGGTGATCCTCGATCGGCAGGGGCTCCGGCACTTGCCGCTAGCGTGGACGCTCGCGCACGAGCTCGGGCATGTGTTGCTCTACGACCCGATGCACCCTGACAGCGTAGGGCCGGATCGACCTTGGCTACTCATGGATGCCGACAACAGCCGCGGCACAGTCAACGGACCGAAGCGCCTGCGTCCGAGCGAGTGCAGGCGGATGCGGCAGGCTGCGCGACACAAAAAGGTGCCGCTGCTCCTTCCCTACGACGTGAGCACCGACGCCAAGTGATCCGCTGCGCCGAGAGCAGCGAAACGCTTGGTCTCGAGCTCTTGACCGCACAATTTGTCGGATACTCAGAAGAGCGCTTGTAGCGCTTGTTCGAGGTCGGCGACAGGGATCAGCGAGAGTGCCGAACGTTCATCCTCGTTCAAGTGCGCAACGCTGGCTTTGGGCAAGAGCGCACGCACAAAGCCGAGCTTCTTCGCTTCGCGCAAGCGCAGTCCCGGTCGCGTGACCGCGCGCACTTCACCGGCCAGCCCGACTTCGCCAAGCACCACCATGTCCGCAGGCACAGGCCGATCGCGCAGGCTCGACACCACCGCCGCGCAGAGCGCGAGGTCCACGGCAGGCTCGTCGACGCGCGCACCACCTGCGACGCTGGCGAACACATCCTGGTCGAGCACCTGGATCCCAGCCTTGCGCTGCACCACCGCCAGCAGCACCGCCAAACGATTTGCGTCGAGCCCCGTGACCACGCGGCGTGGAGCCCCGTAGAGCGCTGGCGCGACCAACGCTTGCACTTCCACGAGCAGCGGGCGGTTGCCTTGCGCGGTGGGAACGACCACCGAGCCGGCCGCGCGCAGCGGTCGTTCGGCGATGAAGATGGAGCTTGCGTCCTGCACTTCACGCAGGCCTTCGCGCACCATCTCGAAGACACCCATCTCCTGCGCGGGACCGAAGCGATTCTTGGTGGTGCGCAGGATGCGATAGGCGTGCGTGGGGTCGCCTTCGAAAGCGAGCACGGTATCGACCAGATGTTCGAGCACCTTCGGTCCCGCGAGCGAGCCATCCTTGGTCACATGCCCGATCAAGAAGAGTGCAGGCCCGGTGCGCTTGGCGACCTCGGTCAGACGCGCGGCGACATCGCGTACCTGCGCCACCGAACCCGCCGCTGATTCCAGCTCGGCCGTGCGCACGGTCTGGATCGAGTCGATCACGACGACCTGGTAGCGAGCCGCGGAGAGCGCAGCGAGCACGTCTTCGAGCTCGGTCGTGGCCAGCACCATCACCTCACCGCTCATGCCGAGCCGGCGGGCTCGCAGAGCAACTTGAGAGGCGGATTCCTCGGCCGTGACATAGAGCGCGCGCTTGCCGCTCGAGGCCATACCCGCCAACGCCTGCATGAGCAGCGTGGACTTGCCGATCCCAGGATCGCCGCCGACCAGCGTGACCCCTCCTTGCACCGCACCGCCGCCCAGCACTCGGTCCAGCTCGGCGAGCCCGGTTGAGAAACGCATGAGATCGTCGACGTTCACGTCACTGAGCGCGATAGCTCGCTCCTGCGTGGCCGCGGCACCGCCGCCACGAGCTGCAGCGGGGCCGGTCTTCGCGCGCGTCTCTTCGAGCGTGCTCCAGCCGCCGCACCCTGGGCAACGGCCCAGCCACTTCGGGCTGGTTGCGCCGCACGCCATGCATTCGAAGACGGTTTTGACTGGTCGCGCCATGCAAGACTCTTCGGCTGCAGGCGCGAAGAGTTGCGTCCAAGCCGCGGAGTCTACACCGAAGTGAGAGCAGACTCGCCCGCCGAGAGCCCAAGGCTGCTCGGCGGTGATGCGATCAGCGCCGAGAGCCCAAGGCTGCTCGGCGGTGATGCGATCAGCGCCGAGAGCCCAAGGCTGCTCGGCGGTGATGCGACCAACTTCAGAACACGACGCCCAGCAGCAAGCGCAGCGTCTGCGCGGTGTCGAGGCCGCCCGAGCGCTGCGGGTAGCCGAGGCCACGCATCGGGAAGAGCACGCCGTACTGCAGCGCAGCGTGGTAGCCGTCGTTCTTGCCGGGCCCGTCGTCGCTGCGCCAATACACCTGGGCGTTCAGCTCGACACCGAGGTCAGCAGCGTTGCCGGGCGTCTGCAGAAACGCCGTGGCACGGCTCCAGATCGCGTCCAAGCGCGCGCCGAAGAGCTGACCGAAATCGTCGCGGACGAAGTCGTAGCTGATGCCGGGCTTGAAGTAATACGCGCCCGTGACCTGCCGCATGATGCTGCGCCAGAGGATGGTGTCCACCTGATAGCTCGGGTGGAAGCGGAAGGTCGACACCGTGGTGTCTGTACCGCGTGCCGTCGGCATCTGCGTGATGAAGTTGGCGTTCGACGACAGACCTTCGACGTCGGAGTCGCCGGTCGCCACGCCCGTGTAGAAGTAGACGCCCAGCTTGTTGTTGAGCGCGCGCACTTCACTCTCCAGCACCGCGCCGGCCTGCGAGATGGTGTAGCTGCCGGTCCTCGGGCCGGAGCTGCCTTGCGGGAGGTCGCGCATGTGACCTGCGATCCACGCGCCTTCGAACTCCAGACGCAGGCCGCGATAGCGGTACTGCGCCCAGACGTCGGGCGTGTACATGAGCGCGTTGAGCGTAGTGAAGCTCGGCGTAGGCGCGCTCGGCTCGAGTTTGTCGTAGATCGAGCCCTGGTGACGGATCGTGAAATGGATGCCACCGTTGATCAGGGCATCGCCACGATCGAGGACCGCGTGCTCTTCTTCGTCGGGTACACGCCTCACGACAGAGAACGAAAACTGGTCGACGTCATCGATCTGCGAACCGTCGAAATCCGGCAGGTAGACGTTGTTCTTGTTGCCCAGCATGCCCTCGGCCAAGAAGTCGTAGGAGGCCGAGAGGTAGAAGCCCGCGACCTTGGTGATGCCCATCACGCTGCCGAGGTCGGTGGAGTAGTCGTGGTCCAGTCCGTTGCCAGCGTTGTAGAGCATGCCGAGGCCCCAGTGCTGGGGCATGATGCCGAAGCGCAACTCGCCGAGATCTCGGTTGCGAACCTCGGCCCAGGCGCGGCGCGCGACGATGGTCTGAGTGCTGGGTGCATCGGTGCCGGCGAACGCAGTGTCTGCGCCTCGGCTGGTGCCGTAGAAGCCCTGCGGCCCCTGACCGAGCACGAAGTTGTCGAACACGTCGAAGGTCGCCTTTACGCGTACGTCTTCGCTGACGTTGAGCTGCGGAGAGAGCCGGAAGCGCATGTTCGCGTACTGAAGCGTGCTGATGTTGCAGACGTTCCCGACGAGCGCGTCCGATACCATGCCGGCGTTGCCGCAGTCGGTCTGCGGTGTCTGGCGCTCGAGTGGACGAAAGCGCGTGAAGGGATCTGGTCCGAGCCCCGCCGCAGTGATGTGCTCGGCCGGATTGCTGGCGAGCACGTCGACCGGCACACGCCCCAGCCAGAAGTGGTCCTGTAGCTCGCCGCGTGCACGCAGGTAGCCGTGGAGCGTGAGGACGGGCGTGGGTGCGGTCCAGCCTTCCTTGGGCTCGTTGGCGGGAGCGAGATCACCCACCAGACGATCGCCAAGCTCGCCGGGGCTCGGCACGGTCTCGTTGCCGGCAGCCTCCAGCTTGACCTGCTCTGGCGCGATGCCGGCCGCGTCGGGGGCGGAGCTGGCGGCTGGCGGCGTGGCGGCTGGCGCTGACGGCGGAGGCGCCGTGGCGGGAGCCTCAGTGGCCGGAGGTTCCGCAGGAGCAGCTTCGACGTTCTCGCTGACCTTCTCACCAGCCTTTTCGCCGGCCTTCGGGGCAGCCTGCTCCGGGGCCTTGGTCTGTGGAGCCGACGGGGCCGCGGTCGGGGCGGACGGCTTTGCCGGCGTAGCGCTGGTGCTCTGAGCAAGCCCAGGCACCGACCAACCGACGACCAAGAGCAGGCATGAGAACGATGAGAGACGCATGGAGTTGCTCCGCAATGGAGGAATCAGACCCAGCCTACCGTCAGGCGCTGCGCTGGGTAACACGCGAAGAAAGAGCCGGTCAAATGCTGCCGAGGCGCTCCGCTCTTGACTCACACGGCGTGGAACTGCAAGTGAATGCGGATGGATTCCCCACTACGCATCGTGCCACTTGGAGGGCTCGGCGAGGTCGGCATGAACTGCCTCGCTCTCGAGCTCGATGACACGATCGTAGTCATCGACTGCGGGGTGACCTTCCCTGACGCCGAGCCCGGCGTGGATATCATCCACCCTGACTTCAGCTACCTCCTGGATCATCGCGACCGGGTCAAGGCCGTGGTGCTGACGCATGGTCACGAGGACCACATCGGCGCGCTGCCCTACCTGCTACTCGATCTGGACGTGCCCGTCTACGGCCCCGACTACGCCCTGGCCCTGGTGCGCGAGCGGCTCTCCGAGTTCAGCTTCGCCGTGCCGCCGCGGCTCATCCCGATCAGGCCGCGGCAGACCATCCAGGTCGGTGCCTTCGAGATCGAGCCCTATCGCGTCACCCATTCCATCCCGGACTCCACCGGCCTGGTGGTGCGCTCGCGCGTTGGCACCCTGGTTCATTCGGGCGACTTCAAGATCGACCTGAGTCCACCAGATGGCTTGCACTTCGATCTCGGCTTTCTGGAAGAGGTCCGCAAGTCCGGCGTGCGCGCTCTGCTGAGCGATTCGACCAACATCGACGTCGCAGGCGTGGCCGGCGCCGAGACCGACGTGGCAGTCGCGCTGGAACGCCACATTCGTGAGGCCAGGGCGCGAGTCGTGGTCTCGCTGTTCGGCTCGAACGTGTATCGCTTGGCAGCGGTGCTGCGCATCGCGCGCGAGCTGGGACGACGCACGCTCTTACTCGGA
>JADGRG010000156.1 GCA_017881145.1 Sandaracinaceae bacterium
AGAGCCTGCGAGCCTCGGACGCGGAGAGCTCGCTCTGCTCGCAGAGCGAATCGACGTTGCTGGGCGCGGCCTGCAGCAACTCGACCAGCTTCGATTCACTTGCGTTGAAGCCGAATCGAGCGAGGTCGGTGACTGACTGAAGCCGCAGCAAAGAATCCCCGTAGCGCGAGAGCACGCGCTCGACGACGTCCAGCCGAAAGTGAGTGCGCGCTGACTCGACCACGAAGGCGTAGGGATCGAACATCCCAGTGACGACTTCTGCGCCACTACCGACGAGGTCGCTGTTGTGGAACTCGAAGTCTGCATCGGCTACGGCACAGAGCGGCAGCAGCGCACGTTCGAGCGGCTCCACACGTACTGGCACGCGCGCCGCAACCGCCCGACCGCGAGTGAAGAGCACCGAGACCGCGGCTGGCAGCGCGGCATTGTCGGCGACCGTCGGCGTCACGATGAGAGTGCCGGTCGAACGGTGCTGATAGAGGTAGAGAACCAGATGCGCGAACGGGGTCTCCGCCAGGCTGCCGCGGGCGGCTGGTTGCGTGCTCTCGTCACTCATGCGCTGCGTCTTCTTCCCCCAGAAGCTCGATCTCTAAGCATGGCCCAGCGCTTTTGCAAAGAGCGGCACGACAAATCATCCCTGCTCAGCGCGTAGCGGCTGCCCCGCGGTCTCGCCGAGGCGCCGGGCCAGAGCCCGCAGGAGTCCCGCGATCGCCGGATTCCGGAGACGATCCACCGGCCGTGAACGATCTCCCGGGCACTTATCCACAGGCCGGGCCCGGCGATTCCACGGTCTACCCACTGGTCTTCAACCAGAGGCATCCTTGCAAGCGTTGGATTTTAAAGGGAATTTTGTGGAGGGCCGACGCTGGTCGGTGAGAGCGGAAAAAGCCCGTGGAGGCATATTGACTTGGTGTTCCAATGACCCTGAAAATAAGCACGCTCGAATGGGAACTTAACCTATGCACGCCGAAATCCTTCCGTCCACTGCTTCACGTCGCTACGTCATCGAGCGCGAGATCGGTCAGGGCGGCATGGGCGTGGTCTACGAGGCGCACGATCTCGAGCGCAACACGCGGGTCGCGCTCAAGGCGCTGAACCATACCGACGCGGTAAATATCTACCGGCTGAAGAACGAGTTCCGCCAGCTCGCAGATATCAGCCATCCCAATTTGGTCTCGCTCCATGAGCTCTGCTTCGACGGCGACAAATGGTTCTTCACCATGGAGCTGGTCGATGGGCAGACCTTCGACGAGTACGTCTCGGCCGGAATGCACACGCCGCACCCAGTAGATCGCGGCCAGCTCGTGACGATCGGCAAGCCTCAACGGATCGTGCGCGAGGCGTCGATCACGCTGACTCAGCAGGCCATCGGCTCGGAGTTCCCGCTGCCGCGCCTGACGTGCAACGTCTCGCGCTTGCGCAAGACCTTGCGACAACTGGTCGAGGCCATCGCCGCACTGCACGACGCAGGCAAGCTGCACCGCGACCTCAAGCCATCGAACGTACTCGTGACGCGTGACGGGCGGGTGGTGGTGCTCGACTTCGGGCTGGTCAGCAACACGACCCACATCGATCCCGACGCGCAGGACGCCGAACGCACCATCGGCGGATGCGTGTTCGGAACGCCGGCCTATATGTCTCCGGAGCAAGCGGCAGGTGAAGCGGTCACCACGGCCAGTGACTGGTACAGCCTCGGCTGCATCCTTTACGAAGCGCTCACCGGCCAGTTGCCCTTCGACGGAACGGTGCTGCAGATCCTGAAAGCCAAGGATGAGCTGCAGCCAGTACCGCCCGGCGAGCTCGTTCGCGGCGTACCCGACGACCTCGACCAGCTCTGCCGCGGCCTGCTCCGGCGCAATCCTGCGCAGCGTCCCAGCGGCAGCGAGATCCTGCGCACCCTCACCGGTCTGTCGAACCCACCGCCCGCTTACGGCGCCAACTCCGGTGTCGTGCCGCGCCCCAATGGCGAGCTCTTCGTGGGACGCGATTGCCATATGGCTGCGCTACGAGCCGCCTTCGAGCAGTGCAAAGAGGGCAACCCTGCCACCGTCTTCGTGCATGGGTACTCGGGCATGGGCAAGTCGGCGCTGGTGCGCTGCTTCGCCAACGAGCTGATCAAGAACGAAGAGGCCGTGGTGCTGCGCGGTCGCTGTTACGAGCGCGAGAGCGTGCCCTACAAGGCGTTCGACGATGTCATCGACGCGCTCAGCCGCTACCTGATGCGACTGCCCACCGAAGAAGTCGCTGGCCTCTTGCCCCGCAACATCCACTCGCTGGCCCGCCTCTTCCCCGTCCTCAAGCGCGTCAAAGCCATCGCGCACGCGCACATTCCGCTGCATCAGACCAGCGACCAGCGTGAGCTCCGTAACCAAGCTTTCGGGGCCCTCAAAGATCTGCTGCTCCGGCTCTCCGACTGGCACCCGCTGGTGGTCAACATCGACGACCTGCAATGGGCCGACATGGACAGTGCGCGGCTGCTCACTCACATCTTGGGCGCACCCGATGCACCACCGCTGCTCTTCGTCGGCGTCTATCGACGCGAAGAAGCCGACACCAGTCCGTTCCTGCGGCATGTGCTCGGCGACGCCGCCATCGGCGGCACTGCCGCGTCGCAACAGCAGCTTGCGGTCGACGCACTCCCGCCGACGGAAGCCGAGGAGCTCACCCGCGAGCTCTTGCGAGACTACCCCCTCGCCAACGCGCTCTTCACGCACACCATCGCGGCCGAATCGGAAGGTGTGCCCTTCTTCATCGGCGAGCTCACCCAGCACGTGAAGACGCAGGCTCACGGGCTGCCGCTGCAACACGGCTCGATCGCTCTGGACGAGGTCATCTCGGCCCGTGTGTCAAGCATGTCCCAGGACTCGCAGCGCGTGCTGGAAATCCTGAGCGTCGCGGCTCGACCGATCGAGCAAGGCGTTGCGCTCGAAGCCGCGGGGCTTCCCACCGGCGACCGTGCCGCGCTGCTGGCACTGCGCGCAGCCCGCCTGGTTCAAACTCGCGGAACCAGACAGACCGACTACGCCGAGACCTACCACGATCGCGTGCGCGAGACCGTCGCAGCCCGCTTGTCGCCAGAGCGTGTGAAAGAGGTCCACGCCGCCATCGCGCGCGCCAGCGAGACTTGGGGCGTGGCCGAACCCGAACAGTTGGTCGTCCACTACGCCGGAGCCGGTCAAGGCATACGCGCTGGCGAGACCGCCATCCACGCCGCGCACGCCGCCACCGAGAAGCTCGCCTTCAACCGCGCAGCCGATCTTTCCAGACGCGCCATCGAGCTCCTCCCCGACGACGATGCTAACCGCCGCCGTGAGCTGCATCGCCAGATGGGTGACGCGCTCGCCAACGCCGGCCGCGGCGCACAGGCCGCCCAGGCATACCTGGTCGCGGCGGAGAGCGCAGAGGCTGCTGCCGCCCGCGACCTGCAACGCAAGGCGGCGCAGCAGTTGCTGCGGAGTGGACACTTCAATGATGGATTGCGATTGGCGGGACAGGTCCTCGCGGACGCGGGCATCCACCAACCGCGCACTCCGAGCCGAGCCATCGCCGCCATACTCTGGAACCGTGCCGCGGTGAAAGTGCGTGGACTCGGCTTCGTCCGGCGCACGGAGGACCAGATCCCGAAGGGAGAGCTCGACCGACTCGACGCCTGCGGGGCAATCTTTCGCGAAGTGAGTGCGACAGCACCGCTGCTGGGCGCCCACCTGCAGAGCCTGTTCCTGCGACTTGCCTTGGCTGCAGGCGAGCCGAACCGGGTGCTCGATGGCCTGGTGTGGCGGGCGATTCTAGAAGCGACGCGCGGAGGACCGGGAGCCGCGCGCTCGACAGCGGCAACGCTCCAGCACGCGCAAGCGCTCGCGGCTGAGCTGGGCACGCCACTCGCACGCGCTGCAGTCTCGACCGCGCAGACAGCGTCCAACTTCTATCTGGGGCGCTTCTCCGAGGTCGCGGCTCCTGCGCGTGAGGCCGAGGCGCTCTATCGAGAGCACCAGCAGGCCGGTGCCGATTGGGAATGCAACTACGTCGCCGGTCTGCGCTACCTGAGTCTACAGCTGACGGGTGATCTCCAAGAGTTGATGCATGAGGCTCCTGCGCGACTGCGTGCCGCCAAGGAAAGAGCCGATCTCTTCTCCAGTGGCATGTGGCTCCTGACAGAATGCACACACCGTCTGGCATGCGACGATCCCCGCGCTGCTCTCGAGATACTGGACGCTCAGCGAAGAGCCCTGGAAGGCGACTCGTTCAACACGCTCCATCTCTCGGTCGCTTGCCGCACGGTGGACGCCTACCTGTACATGGGCGATGAGAGCGCAGCCATCGCCTCTTGCGACGCCTTCTGGCCGCACTTCAGGAAGTCGGTGCTCGCGAAGGCGGAGTTCACCCGCATCATGGGCCTCTACACTCGCGCCCGTTGCGCACTTGCGTCTGCAGGACGCG
>JADGRG010000157.1 GCA_017881145.1 Sandaracinaceae bacterium
CGCCATGATCAGGTCGTAGTAGCGGTAGGAACGCTCGGCATGGACGGGGACGCTGGCGCTTTCGTGTGGCATGAGAGCGGGGCACTCTAGGGCTGGGGAAGCACGTCCGGAAGTCCGAGGCTAGGTTTTTCGCAGCCGGGCTGCGTCGTCACCATGCTTGGGGCGTGCTAGATGCTCGCGCGATGAGTGAGCTCTTGGTCACCGGCGCGGGGGGACAGCTCGGCAGCGTGCTGATGCGCGTGCTCAGTGAGGAGCGCCGCGATGCGGTCGGAGTCATCTCGAACGCTGGACCAAGACCCCAGGTCGGCAAGGTGTTCGCCGCCGATCTCTGCGACTTTCGCGGCTACCAAGAGCGCATCTTCGCTCTGGCCCCGAAGGTGATCGTGCATCTGGCTGCGGTCTCGCAAATCTCCGAGGCCTATAGCGATCCCGACCACGCTCGCGAGGTGAACGTCGAGACGACGCGGTCGCTCCTGCGCGCGGCCGATGCGCTCGGCGCGCGCTTCATCTACGCGTCCACCGATCTGGTCTTCGACGGCGAGGCTGCACCCTATAACGAGGACGCAGCGGCCGAGCCAGTCTCGTTCTACGGCCGCACCAAGCTGGAGGCCGAGTGCCACGTGCTCGGCTACCGCCGCGGCCTCTGCGTGCGTCTTCCGCTACTTTACGGCCTGCCCGAGGCGACGCGGGCGCCCTCGTTCTTCGAGCAGCTGCTGGCTTCCTTGCGGGCAGGCCAGAGCGTATCGCTCTTCGACGACGAGGTGCGCACGCCACTTTGGCTCGACGACGCAGCGCACGCCTGCCTCAAGCTTGCCGACTCGCAGCTGCGCGGAGTCATCCACGCGGGCGGACCGGAGCGCCTTTCCCGCTACGAAATGGGTGAACGCGTAGCCCAGGCCCTGGGCGCGCCCAACCACTTGCTCACGCGCGTCTCGCGCACCGCGCATGCAGCTGCTGAGCCACGCGCCCGCGACGTCAGCCTCGATAGCTCACGCTACCAGAAGCAATTCGGCGCAGCCCCAGGACGCACCCTGCAGCAAGCGCTGCCGGAAATACTTTCGCCCCGGCACTTCCGCCATTTGAGCTGAAATCCTGCGACCTTAGGGCGCTACGCCAGGGTGCGACGTGCGCGCCACCGGACCGCGGCGATCTTTCGCTGGGCGCAGGGCTTTACAAAGCGGGGAGAGCGGCGAAAATGCCGCTCTCAGAGTCGGGAAGGTGGTGCCCATGGAGCCTCGCGTTTTCGTTTGCCATGCGAAGTCCGACATCGAGGCGACGAGCGATATCGTCGACCTGCTGGAGACCGCGCTGGAGCTACCGCCGGGCGCGCTCGCGTCGAGCTCGCTGCCAGGCTATTCGTCCGACGTCCGCAGCGAAGCGGAGCTCTACTCCATGCTCTGCAGCTCGCAGGTGATCCTGGCGCTCTTCACCGCAAAGAGCGCGCAAGACACCGAGTTCTGCTTCGAGCTTGGTGCGGCCTGGGCGCTCGGCATCCGGATCGTACCGCTGCTCACAGGCACCACCGGCGTGCGCGATCTGCCCTGGGCCGTGCGCAACATGCCGCCCGTGCAAGCCCAGGACCGGGCAGCGTGGTTACGCTTGGTGCAGGATCTCGCCGGTCACGTCGGCGTGCGCGTGCGCGCGGCCAGCGAAGCCCGCATCGCGCTCGACGAGATCGCAGCCAGCGCATCCATCGCGCCGCCAGCGTCCAGCCATTCGAGCGCGGTCTTCCCGGCACTGCGCGGGCACGCTCTGACTCCCGGGTCCGCAGCCGTCAGCGGCGTAGTCGAGAGCGCTGCAGCCACTGAGCCGCAGCGCGAGGCCGAGATGTCGAGCCTGCCGAGCTCCGAGATGTCGTTCGAGGCTGGCCGCGCATTGTCTGAGTGCGTCTTCCATCGCGACCAGCCTATGGACTTCGCGCGCGAGCTTTCGCAGCCTTTCGGTCGCTTCGTCGATGCGCTGGGCGGCAAGTGGCAAGACCTCAGCCGGCTGCAGGACCTGGACGTCTGGACGGCCGTGACCGACAACCTGCTGCACGGACTGCCGCCTGAGCGCCAGCACCTCACGGACTGGTACGAGCTCGGCTACGAGGTGACCACGCTCCACAATATCGCCGGTCAGATCGCGAGCAGCAGGCCCGATGAGCACGCTGAGCTGGAAGCGCTGGGGCACGAGAGCTTCGAGCACTTCCTGGAACGCGCCGAGGCCGCGCGCATTCCCTACCAGGAGCTGGCACGCGTGCTCGGTCTGCTCGAAAACCTGATGGGTCCCCCGAGCCAGCGCGACTTCACCAACGTCACCCGTTCCGTCGAAGAGCTGCGCCGCCAAGCCGCCAGCGCCGACCGCCAGAACGTAGCTGCTTACTCACATACCCGCCGAGCAGTGGGTTACATTGCCGCGGAGCAGCCTACGGCTCTCCGCGTCGGCTCTCGGCGTAGATGCTCACATACCCGCCGAGCAGCCTGCGGCTCTCGGCGTAGAAGAGAAGGCAGACTTGGCAGAGAGCGCGGGTTTGCGTACGTAGCAAGTATGCGAACGCTGGCGACGACCGAGGCTGGTGTGGATGCCGTGCTCGCGCAGGTGGGCAAGCGCCTCTTGCTGACGACGCCGCTCGCACTGGGCAAGCCCAACCACTTGCTCAACGCGTTCTATCGCCGAGCCAAGACCGACCCTTCCATCGAGCTGACGATCCACACCGCGCTGACCCTGCAGCGGCCCACGGGCAATAGCTACCTGGAGCGGCGCTTTCTCGGGCCGCTGACCAAGCGCGTGTTCGGCAACTACCCGGACCTCGACTACGAGCTCGATCGCATGGCCGATCGCTTGCCGCCGAACGTGCGCGTGATCGAATTCTACTTCCCGGCCGGCAAGTATCTGCACACGGAAAGCGCGCAGCGGGACTGCACCAGCACCAACTACACGCACGTCGCACGAGACCTTTTGGCCCGCGGCGTGAACGTGTTGGTCCAACAAGTCGCGGCCGGAATCATCGACGGCAGACCGCGCTTGTCCTTGAGCTGCAATCCCGATCTGACGCTGGACATGGTCGCGAAGCTGCGCGCGGAGGAGAAGCTGGGACGCGCCATCGCCGTGGTCGTACAAGTGAACGACCAGTTGCCCTTCATGTATGGCGACGCGCTGGTCGCACCGGACTTCGCCGACTTCGTGATCGACGCTCCGGCACAGAGCTACACGCTTTTCGGGCCGCCCAAGCTTTCGGTGAGCGACGCCGACCACATGATCGGCCTCTACGGCAGCACGCTCATCAAGGACGGTGGCGAGCTGCAGGTCGGCATCGGCGCGCTCGGAGACGCCATCGTCTACGCGCTCAAGCTGCGCCAGGCAGACAACGCCGCCTACCTGAGAGCAATCGAGAGCTTGCGCATCACGCGACGCTTTGCCGACGAGATCGCGCGCTGCGGCGAGACCGCGCCATTTTCGCAAGGACTCTTTGCCGCCACCGAGATGCTGGTCGACGGCTTCATGCACCTCTTCGACGCCGGCATCGTCAAGCGCAAGGTCTACGACGACGTCACGCTCTCGCGCCTCTTGAACGAAGGCCGCATCACCGAGGAGATCACTAGCGAGCTGCTTTCGCTCCTGCGAACCCGGCGCGCCATCCATTCGGTGCTGACCGAGGAAGATCTCACCTACCTTCAGCACTTCGGCATCCTGCAGAGCACGTTGTCCTGGCAGGACGACAAGCTCGTGCTTCCTGATGGGCAGAGCATCGTCGCCGACCTCGCAGACCCTGCGACCTATGCGCTGCTTTCGCGGCACCTGGGTGCGCGGCTCGCACGCGGCGCGGTGATCCACGCGGGCTTCTTCCTTGGGCCCCAAGCGTTCTACCAGTGGCTGCGCGAGCTGCCGGAGGAGAAGCGCAAGCTCATCGACATGCGCAGCGTGACGCGCATCAACCAACTCTACGGCCACGAAGAGATCGATCGCCTGCACCGCCGCAATGCCCGCTTCATCAACACCACCATGATGATGACGCTGCTCGGAGCGGCCTGCTCGGACGCGCTGGAGGACGGCCGCGTGGTGAGCGGAGTCGGCGGTCAATACAACTTCGTGGCCATGGCGCACGAGCTGCCCGACGGGCGCTCGGTTCTGCAACTGCGCAGCACGCGCATGGAGAACGGTGCAGCGCACTCGAACATGGTGTGGAGCTATGGGAATATCACGATTCCGCGCCATCTGCGCGATCTCGTGATCACCGAATACGGCATCGCGGACCTGCGCGGACGCACCGACGAAGAGTGCATCATCGCGCTCTTGAACATCAGCGACTCGCGCTTCCAGGCTGCGCTTCTCGACGACGCCAAGCGTCGCGGCAAAGTTCGAAAGAGCCACGTGATCCCCGAGCCGCACCGGCACAACCTACCGGTCGCGTACCAGAAGCCACTCGCCCAGCTCAAGGCGCAAGGACTCTTTCCGCCCTTCCCTTTCGGCACGGACCTCGATGCCGACGAGCAGAAGCTCGGGCGGGCGCTGCGCGTGCTCAAGGCAAAGACCGCCACCAAGGCCGGCCTGGCGCGAGCCATCCGTGATGCGGTCACGCACGGCGCAGCGGGTGACGACGTCGAGCCGCTCCTGCGCCGCATGGACCTGCACGCACCGCGCACCGTGGAGGACCGCCTGTATCAACGCTTGCTGACAGCCACGCTGCGTAGCCTCTAGGGCCCGCGCGATTGCGCTTGTCGCCTGCAGATCTGGCTGGCCCGCGGCAGGTTCTCGCGTAGATTGCGCCAATGGCGAAAGTGCGCATTCGACCGGGCCACGTCCGCCCGCTCTGGGCAGGACATCCGTGGGTCTACGCGCAGGCCATCGCTTCGGTCGAAGGCTCGCCCGCGGCGGGCGACGTCGTCGACGTGCTCGATGCGCAGGGCAAGTGGCTGGGCGCTGGTTTCTACTCGCCGAAGTCTGCCTTCGCCGTGCGCATCTTGAGCCGGCAAGAGGGCGAGAGCATCGACGCCGACTTCTTCACCAAACGTCTGCGCGCAGCGCTCGCTCTGCGTCGCGAGTGGCTGGGCTTGCCCAACCAAGACACCACTGGCTATCGCTTGGTGCATGCGGAGGGCGACGGACTCTCGGGCCTGGTCGTGGATGTCTACGACGACGTGGCGTCCGTGCAGCTCTTAACGGCCGGCATGAAGCGACGCGAAGCCGAAGTGTTGGCCGCGATCGCAGCCGTCACCGAAGTCCGCTCGATCGTGGAAGTGCCGAGCCACGAGCACCAGGAACACGAAGGCTTCAGCGTGGAGTCGCGCGTCGCCTTCGGCCCGGCCGTGGAGAAGCTGACCTTTCGCGAGCTCGGCTTCGCCTACCAGCTGCCCTTCGCCTCGGCACAGAAGACCGGCTACTACTTCGATCAGCGCGACAACCGCGCGCGCTTAGAGCAGCTGTGTCGCGGCCGGCGCGTGCTGGACGCGTTCTGCTACATGGGCTCGTTTGCGCTGGCTGCAGCTCGTGGCGGCGCCCGCGAAGTGCTGGCGCTCGACCGTTCGGATGCAGCGCTCGCAGCCGGCAAAGAAGCTGCCGAGCGCAACGGCGTCGCCACGCAGATCCGCTTCGAGCGTGCAGACGTGAAGAAGGCTTTGCCAGAGCTGATCGTGAAGAACGAACGCTTCGACGTGGTGGTGCTCGATCCGCCCAAGCTCGCAAAGAGCGCACGACATCTGGAGCGAGCACGCAAGGCGTACCGTCACTGGAACGCGCAAGCGTTGCAGCTGGTGGAGCCCGGTGGGCTGCTTTTGAGCTGCTCGTGCTCGGCCGCCATGCAGCCGCAAGACTTCGTGCGCACGCTGGCCATCGCAGCCGCGGATGCTGGCCGTGAAGTCAGCCTGCTCATGCTCGGCGAACAAGCGCCGGACCACCCAACGCCTGCTGCCTTCGACGAAGGCCGTTATCTAAAAGCCGCGTTCCTGCGCGTGACGTGACCGGGCGCGAGCTCAAGAGCTGTCCAGAAATCGGCGCAGAGCGAGCGCGCCCGCAGAAAAAACCACAGGAATACTCGTGTATTTCGAGGATTTTTTGGCAGGACGTAAGCCGCTATGAGCCATTTCTGGACAGCTCTTCAGCGCTGCATGGTCTGCAACACGACCTGCGCAAGCTCGGCTGGATGATCTTCTTGCAGGAAATGCCCGCCTCCGGCGATGGTGACGTGCGCACGGCCTTGGGCGCCGGGCACCAGCTTCTGAAAC
>JADGRG010000158.1 GCA_017881145.1 Sandaracinaceae bacterium
GCACATCGGTCTTGGGCCGGAGCTTAATTTCCTTCAGCTCGACCACGGCCTGGCGCTTCTTTGCCTCGTTCGTACGCTTCTTTTCCTCGTACTTGAACTTCCCGAAATCCATGATCTTGCAGACCGGTGGATAAGCCTTCGGGTTGACTTCGACGAGGGCGAGACCGGCTTCACGCGCCATCTTCTGGGCCTCGTGAGTGTCGAGCACCCCGAGCATCCCACCATCAGCACCAACGACACGAACCTGCGGGACGCGGATTCGATGATTGATGCGGGGGCCAGTCTGGCTCCCAGGGCGTTCCCGGCCTTCAAAACGTGGATTTGGCACAGTCCTCCGAAATGCGAGCTCTCCCTACGCCCGCTTGGGTGTTCATCGCAGCCTCAGCTGCTGCGTAGCGAGGGAGGGATACTCTCGTTACCTATGCGCGCAATCATTTCCTCCAAAGTGAGGAAACCAAGCTCTTTACCTTCGTCGCGCGACCGCACTGACACGCCGCGCTGCTCTTCTTCTTTTTGTCCGACCACTGCGAGATACGGCACGCGCAAGTTGCGCGCGTTGCGGATCTTAGCACCTAGTTTGTCGGCCGAGAGGTCGGAGATCACGCGCACACCGTTGCGGCGCAAGAGTGCCACGACTTCGTTCGCGTAGTCATTGACCTTCTCACTCACGGTCAGCACGGCGACTTGCTCTGGCGAAAGCCACGTGGGGAAGGCGCCACCAACGTGCTCCACCAACACACCGAAGAAGCGCTCGACCGAGCCGAGAGCGGCGCGGTGCAGCATGACCGGACGGTGCATGCTGTTGTCCTCGGCGATGTAGCCGAGGTCGAAGCTCTCGGGCATGTTGAAGTCGACTTGGATGGTGCCGAGCTGCCAGGGACGGCCCAGGGCGTCTTTCAGGTGCAGCTCGATCTTGGGGCCGTAGAAGGCGCCCTCGCCTTCGGCGATCTCAAAGCGCAGGCCCTTCCGCTCCACCGCGACCTGGAGCGCGCTCTCGGCCTTGTCCCAGACCGAGTCGTCGCCCATGCGCGTGTCGGGCCGAGTGGCGATCACCACGCGCACGTCGCTGAAGCCGAAGTCCTGGTAGACGGTGTAAACCAGATCGAGGAACGCGATGATCTCGGACTGCATCTGGTCGAGCGTGCAGAAGATGTGCGCGTCGTCCTGACAGAAAGTGCGCACACGCGTCAGGCCCTGGGTCACGCCGCTGCGCTCGAAGCGATGCAGGCGCCCGAAGTCGGCCAGGCGCATCGGCAGCTCGCGATAAGAGCGCCGGGTCATGGCGAACATCAGGCAGTGGCCGGGGCAGTTCATCGGCTTCACGTCGAAGCGCAGATGATCATCGATGATCTTGCCCATCGCGGCCGGGTCGGCTGCGACCCCAGCGACACTCGCCTTCTGCAGCGCAGCGGTGACGCGCTCGATGTCCTCGACCGTGGCGGCCTTGAACATGTTCTCGCGATACGCGCCCGCGTGACCGGACTTCACGAAGAGCTCGTGGTCGAAGATCTGCGGTGTCACCACTTCCTGGTAGCCAGTGCGGTCGTAGAGAGCGCGCACGTAGTCGATGAGACGACGGTAGATCTGCGCACCGCGCGGCAGGAAGAACGGCGACGCCGGCGCCCAGGGATGGAAGCCGATCAGCTCCAGCTCCTTGCCGAGCTTGCGGTGATCGCGCTTGCGAGCTTCTTCCAGCGCCAAAAGATGCGCTGCCAGCTCCTTGCGCGAAGGGAACGCCGTGCCGTAGATGCGCTGCAGCATCGGGTTGCGCTCGTCGCCGCGCCAGTAGGCGCCTGCAACGGAGGTGAGCTTCACGGCGCGCAGAAAGCCGGTCGACGGCACGTGCGGGCCTTCACAGAGGTCGACCCAGTCGCCGTGACGGTAGAGCGAGATCTCACCCTGCAGGCGCTCCAGATGCTCCACCTTGTAGTGCTCGCCCAGATCGGAGAGCAGCTTATGAGCGACTTCGCGGGTCACCGCTTCACGCCGGAACGGCAGGTCGGCCGCGGCGATCTCTTGGATCTTGGCTTCGATCTTCTCGAAGTCGGCCTCGGTGAACTGGCCGTCCCTACGATCGAAGTCGTAGTAGAAACCGTTCTCGATGGCCGGACCGAAGGTGATGCGCGTGCCCGGGTAGAGCCGCTGCACAGCGTCCGCGAGCACGTGCGCGGTCGAGTGGCGGATGACGCCGAGCGCGTCCGGGTCGGTGATCAGAATCGGAACCAGCGTGGCGTCTTCCGGGACCGGCGTGTGCAGGTCGCGGATTTCGCCATTCGCGCGCACAGCGACGACGGTCGGCGTTAGCTTGCCCTGCGCCAGCAGAATCTCGCGAGGAGTGCGATATACCGGCCCGCTAACGTTGCCTACCATGCTGCTATCGAGACTCCGTCGCCCAAAGATTCCACTTCCGCACAAAGGAGGGTCGCTCCACTTTGTGCGACTTGCGTCGTGCCCGCCACGACACACTAGGACACACTAGGACGCACCGTGACGCAGCTAGCTAACTAATAACTAGTAACTAGGCACGTCACTGGTAGGCACGGGCGGGATTGAACCGCCGACCCCTACCGTGTCAAGGTAGTGCTCTCCCACTGAGCTACGTGCCTAGCAACTCGAAAAAGCGAGTTGGGGGCCGGGCATGTAACGCGGCCCAACGGGGGTGTCAAGCAGAGCGATGCGCCGACCGCCCGGCGAAAACGGGGGCATTTGCATGCGGGCACTTGCGTTGATATCCATCTGCCGTGATGTCCCCCGAGCCTGAACCGGAGCCAATCCGGCACCGCCCGCTCCCGTCGGTCGACATCGCGCTCTTGCCGCATGAGGTGCGCGCCGCGCGCGTGCAGCGATGGCTGCTGCTGGTGGCGGCATTGGCTCTCGGCGCGGCAGGACTCGGCATCGCGTTCGGGTCGGGCTTGTGGGAGCGGCACAAGCCACAAGCAAGTGCCGAACCCTGGCCGAGCGAGGTGGCTCAGGCGGCGAGCCTGGTCCAAGCGCCCGCGGCGAGCCCTGCTCTGCCAGCAGCGCCTGCGCCACCACCGCCTGTGCCGCCAGCTGAGCCGTCCGCCGAGCCGAACACGCTGGCTGCGGCCGCTGCAGCGGCGACCGAACCGGAACCGAGCGCTGAACCCAGCACCGCCGCTGCGGAAGCCAAACCAACGGCGCATGCGCGGAGCGCGAGCACGGACGACGTCCGCGACGACACGACGGGGCATGTCGAGCACAAGTTCGGCGACGCCAAGGGTTTCAAGGACGCGCTACGCAAGGGCGGCGCGTCCCCCGAAGAAGCTGCGCAGCTCATCGTGGCGCTGCAGAAGCTGGTCGATTTCCGACGTTGCCGGCCGGAGCACACCCTGGTGTTCGACCGCGACGGAGACCAAGAGCTGCGCGCTTTCGAGTATCGCGCCGGCCCGACCGAGATCTACCGGGTCACGCATGCCGCCTCCGGCAAGCTGCGCGGCGAGAAGGTCGAAGTTCCGATCGAGAAGCGGCACGTCGAAAAGGGCACTTACATCGCTGGCTCGCTGGGCGCATCGCTCTCCGCGCTCGGCCTCGGCCCCGCGCTGGCAGGCATCGTGATCGAGGCGCTGGACGCCAAGATCTCGTTCCGAAAAGACGCACGCACCGGCGACAGCGTGAAGCTCATCCTCGACGAGGACTACGTGGATGGCGCGTTCCTACGCTATGGCGTGGTGCACGCGGTGGAGTATTCGAGCGCTCGGGCCGGCAAGCTCCAAGCCTTCTGGTTCGAGCCGGAGCGCGGCGGCGGTGAGTTCTTCGATCCCAGCGGGCGCGCCATGCACGGCGGCTGGCTGCGCACGCCGCTGCGCTACGACCACATCTCGTCCGGTTACAACCTGCGGCGTCGGCACCCGATCCTGAAGCGCATCATGCCGCACCAGGGAATCGACTACTCGGCCGGCACCGGCACGCCGGTCTGGGCCGCCGCCGATGGCGACGTCACCGTCGCTGGACCGCGCGGCCCCAACGGGAACCTGGTCTCGGTCAAACACGCCAACGGCTACGAGAGTCACTACGCGCACCTCTGGCGAATCGCCGCCGGCATTCGCGCCGGTGTGCACGTCAAGCAGCGCCGCGTGATCGGCTACGTGGGCACGACCGGCCGCTCCACCGGCCCGCATCTGCACTTCGCGCTGCGGCGCAACGGGCACTTCCTCGATCCGGCAACCCAGCTCAACGGTCCCGGCTTGCCCTTGCCCGCGGCGCAGATGCCGCGCTTTCGCACCATCGCATCCCACCTGCGCGCGGAGCTGGACCGCATCCCGCTCGCCAGCGCGCCCAAGTCGAGCGCCGCGCCTGCTGCGGAGGCTGCGGAGGACACGGCGGACGACGAAGTGGTGGATTTGTAGCAGGCGAGGCTGGCTCGGTCCGAAGGCGATGCTGGGTGGTCCACTGCAGGCGCGTCGCGCGCGGGGGATGCGCCGCGGACCCGAGGGGGCGCCTTCAGGGCGCGCGGCCGGCCAGGGGGCGGGCTTACACGCAGATATGCCAATGAGTGCA
>JADGRG010000159.1 GCA_017881145.1 Sandaracinaceae bacterium
ACCCAGAGCTCCATCTCGATGTCCCTACAGCTCGGCACATGACACGGCCCGGCACCTGCTGCGAAGAGCAGCGTGGGGACGGCACCACCGACAGTCAGCGCCGCCACCGCCGAGCCAAGCACCAGCTGCAGCGTCGGCGCCTGCGCTTCGGCAGCGTTGCGCATCGCGACCGCCTGCAGCACGCGGCGCGCTTCTTCGTCGGCGGGGTGGGACAAGCCTGGAGTCAACACCGAAGGTGGCGGAACCGCTCCACCGACCGCATCGGACTGCTGCTCGAAGGCCTGCCACGAGCCCGGCGGCGGCGCGACCAGCGAGGTCGTGGCTCCGCCGCCAAGAGCGGCAGGCGCGGATGCCGCTGTCGGCGGCACAGCCACTTGTGCTCGGACGCCCGAAGTCATGCATAGTGAGAGCAGGCCCGCGAAAGCGGCGAGGAGCGCGAGCCTGCGCAAGGACGATGCAGCGGTGGGCACCAGGCCGAGCCTAAAGCGGCGCTCGGGCACCGCCCACTTTCTGCACCCGTGTCCGCGGCTCAGGCCGGGCCGTCGACGATGTTCAACTTCTTGCGAGGCTTGTCGCGCAGCGCGTGATAGTGCGCGTCCACCTCGGCGTAGCCATCCTCGCCGAGCAGGTGCACCAGCTCGTCGCGGCAGGCTTCGTAGAGCGGAGTCACGAAGACGGGCTGCGGAGAGCAACATGGACGCTGCTCCTTCAGCATGAAGGGATTGAAGCGAATCACGCCGGCGATGACTTCGACCGGGAAGAGCACGCAATACAGACCTTTGAAGGCCCACTTGTGCCGACCGGTGGCGGTAGCAGCGACCTGTAGCGAACACCAGCCGCGCTTGTCGCGCAGCACGCAGCCGCCGTTCTTGACGGCCGTGCCGATGCAGCGGCCGGATGGGTAGTCGGCGTCGACCTTCTCCTCGGCGTCGAACCAGTCCTTGACGTCGTGCGGCTGGGTCTCGTCCATGTGCGCCTTGATCTCGTCGGCGTGCTTCAAGATCAGGTCCCGCTCGGCGATGTCGACGTAGGCGCCGTTCACGCAGCACACGCCCGGGCACTGGAACACCCCGTTGCCCGCCGCGTAGCCCGTCTCGAAAAGCTCGGGGGAGAGCTGATAGCCCTTGACCCGGATGGATTCGCGTTCGTCGGTCATCGTCCTCACCCTTGGAAAGCGTGCCGCTTTAGCATCCCTCTCCATAGAGAACAACTGGACTTGACCCACCGCTTTGCCCGGTGTGGCGCGGAGCCCGACCGACGCGCCGTTTGATCCATCTCACAACACGGCGCTGCGCGGAGCCTCATGGTTCGACCCGCTCCCCAAAAAATGGCGAAGCGAGTATTGTTTCGTCCAAGCTTGGCACCCGCATCGGTGGTGCATAGGTAATCCCCCATACGCGGCGCCCCCTTTTCGGCGCCAGATGTGCCCAATGACAGCAGACATCGTGATCGGGATGGCAGGTTCGGGTGGCGATGGCATCGTGAGCGCTGGCGAGTCGCTCATCAATGCCGCGGCACGCGCGGGTTATCACGCCCTCATGACGAAGAGCTTCGGCCCGCAGATTCGGGGCGGAGAGTCTTCGTGCAGGGTGCGCATCGCCACCAGTCGAACGCATAGCCCAGGCGGCGCGCTCGACTTGGCGGTTGCGCTCAACTGGGAGGACTTCCTGAAGTTCGGCTCCGAGCTCAAGGTCGCAGGGCGCACCGTGGTCATCTGGGACTCAGCGACCGGCGTGACCAAGGACACGCTGCCGTTGCCCGGCGTGAAGCCGGCGGATGCGCTGGCGGTGCCGCTCACCGAGCTGACGCGTGCGGCGGCAGGTACCGACAAGGCCAAAAATAGCTTGGTGCTCGGACTGCTCTCGGGCTGGACCGGCATCGCGCAGGAAGCGATCCTCGAAGGCCTCAAGAAGCGCTACATCAAGAAGGGTGAAGAGCTTTGGGCTGCCAACGAGCGCGCGTTCGCGGCGGGTCTCAGCTACGCCAAGGAACACCCGCTCAGCGTCGACCTCCGCCTCGAACAGATCGCTCGGCCGACCGATGCCCAGTCCAAGGGCAAGATCCTCACCGACGGCAACGACATCACTGCAGCGGCAGCCATCTTCGCGGGCTGTCAGTTCTTCGGTGGCTACCCCATCACGCCATCGACGGAGATAATGCAGTTCCTGGCGCGCGAGATCTGGAAGTACGGCGGCACAGTGCTGCAGGCCGAGGACGAGATCGCCGGCGTCGCTGCGGCGGTCGGTGCTTCGTTCGCTGGCAAGAAGTCGATGACCGCGACCTCGGGTCCGGGCATGGACCTCAAGACCGAGGTACTGGGCCTGGCGTCCATCGCCGAGCTACCGCTGGTGCTGGTCAACGTGCAACGCGGTGGACCCTCCACCGGCTTGCCGACCAAGGCCGAGCAAGGCGACCTCTATCAAGCCTGCTTTTCCGGCCATGGTGACGTGCTGCGCCCGGTGCTCGCACCTACCTGCGTCGCCGACTGCTTCGACGTCACGGTCGAGGCCTTCAACATCGCCGAGACCTACCAGACGCCGGTGATCATCCTCTCCGCCCAAGAGATCGCGCAGCGCAAAGAGACCGTCGACCCCATCGACACCTCGCGCTACCAGATCGTCTCGCGCCAAGCGCCGACCGAGGCGGAGCTGCTTGATTACAAGCGTTTCCGCAACACCGAGTCGGGCGTCAGCCCGATCTCACGCCCAGGCATCCAGGGAGGCGCCTACCTCGCCGCCGGCATCGAGCACAACGAAGCCGGTGACCCCTCAGCCAGCGGCGCCATGCACACGCTGATGAACGAGAAGCGCTTCCGCAAGCTGCGCGCGCTCAAGCAGCGCGAGGATCTGCTCCTCACCGAGGGCGATCCCATGGCGCCGATCGCGCTGGTCAGCTGGGGTAGCTCGGCGGGCATCTGCCGAGAAGCGATGCAGCTCGCCAACGCCAAGGGGCTGCGCGTGAAGCTGCTGGTGCCGCTCCTGGTCTACCCGATCGCCGAAGACGCCTACGCGCGCTTCTTCCAAGGCGTGCAAGCAGGGCTCGTGGTCGAGCAGTCGTTCCAGGGCCAGCTCTACCGCATCCTGCGCATGTACGTCGACGTGCCGAGCAGCGTGCACTCGATGTGTCGCAGTGGTGCCAATCCCTTCCAGCCCGCCGAAGTCCTGGCACGGCTGCAAGAGGTAGCGCTCACGCTGCAGGGCCGCGTGTCCAATGCAACCCCAGCTCAGGAGTAAGCCATGACCGCGCAGCTTAACGTCGTTTCGCCAAAAGATTTCAAGAGTGAGCTCAAGCCGATCTGGTGCCCCGGCTGCGGCGACTACGGTGTCGTACAGTCGATCTACCGCGCTCTCGCCAACATCGGCCGACCGGCGCACGAAATTGCCTTCGTTTCAGGCATCGGCTGCTCCAGCCGCATCCCCGGCTACACCACGGCGTACGGCTTCAACAGCGTGCACGGTCGCTCGCTGCCCATCGCACAAGGCATCAAGCTCGCCAATCCCGATCTGCTCGTGCTCTGCGCTGGCGGCGACGGCGATGGCTTCTCGATCGGCGGCGGCCATCTGCCGCACGCCATTCGGCGCAACGTCGACATCACCTATATCGTGATGGACAACCAGGTCTACGGGCTCACCAAAGGCCAGCTCTCACCGACCGCAGCCAAGGGCCGCAAGACAGTCACTTCGGTCTACGGCAGCATCGAGCGCCCGATCAACCCGCTCTTGCAGGTGCTGAGCTACGGCGCGGGCTTCGTGGCGCAGGGCACACCGGCGGACATGCCTGGCCTGACGGCGCTCGTCGAAGAAGCCATTCGCTATCCGGGCTTTGCATTCGTCAACGTGCAGTCGCCGTGCGTGACCTACGGCGAAGAGCATCAGCAGATGAAGGCGCAGAAGGCGACCATGAAATCGCTTTCCACCCTTGGGCACGATCCGCAAGACTTCCTGAAAGCACTGGAGGTTGCGACCCACTATGGCGTCGAACTGCACACCGGCGTGCTCTACCGACACCCGGAGCCGCCCGCGACTTACGAGCAGCAGATCCGCGAGCGTCAGACAACGCTCAGCCGCGACGCCTTACCGCGCGAACGAATCCTCGAGCTATTCCAGAAACACGCGTGAAGGAGAGCAGAAGTGGCTATCCGCGGCATCGACATCAAGAATCTTTCGCTCATGGACGCGCTCGATCTGGCAACCCTCATCGAGGAAGAAGCCCGCGATCGATACGAAGAGCTCGCTGATCAAATGCAGGCGCACCACACGCCGAACGCGGAGCGCTTCTTCCGCAAGATGGTACACGTCGAGGAAAGCCACCGCGAAGAGCTGGCCGAGCGCAGACGTCTGCTCTTCGGCGCGGCAGCGAGCAAGGTGACTCGCGCGATGATCTTCGACATCGAGGCGCCGGACTACGACGAGGCGCGCGAAGGCATGAGCCCTCGCGATGCTTTCGC
>JADGRG010000160.1 GCA_017881145.1 Sandaracinaceae bacterium
GAGGCGACGCGCAGGTTGTGCCGCGAGCTGGCACCGCTCTGCTTTGGGCTGCCGGTGACGCACGTCTACAACCCGCTCGTCTACGCGCGGCGGCCGCACGAGGACTATCTGCGGCGCTACGCGAACGGTAAGAAGCGCACCGTGTTTCTGGGCATGAATCCGGGGCCTTTCGGGATGGCGCAGACCGGCGTGCCTTTTGGCGAGGTGAGTCTGGTGCGCGACTGGTTGCAGGTGCGCGGCGCCGTCGACAAGCCGGAGCAGGAGCACCCCAAGCGTCCGATCGAGGGCTTTGCCTGCGAGCGCAGCGAAGTCAGCGGTGCGCGCCTGTGGGGAGCGCTGGCGAGCCGCTATGCCGATCCGCAAGGCTTCTTCGCGCACTCGTTCGTCGCGAACTACTGCCCGCTGGTCTTCATGGAGCAGAGCGGAAAGAACCGCACCCCCGACAAGCTGCCGGCCGGTGAGCGCGAGCCCCTCTACGCCGCGTGCGACCGGTACCTGTGTACGCTGGTCGAGACCTTGCAGCCGAGCCATGTGATCGGGGTCGGAAAATTTGCCGAGGCGCGCGCGAAGCACGCCTTAGCAGGGCACGCCGTCGCCGTCGCCAGCATCCTGCATCCGAGCCCTGCCAGCCCCGCCGCCAACCGCGGCTGGGCGCGTCTGGCGGATGCTGCTCTTGTCGAGCTCGGGCTCTCGCTCTGAATCACCCCTTGCTGGCGCGTGCGTCGTCGGCGTCGCTTGGCTGCGTCGTGCTCATAGGTAGCTCGGTGGGCCGAGCACGAACCACCTCTTGCCCGGGGCAAAAAGCAACACGCGAAGGCGCGGTGGGCTTGCCGGACGCTGCGCTCGCACGGGAACTTCGTGCTACGAATGCGCGCCAAGAGGCTGGATGTTCAAGACTCACCGACAACGCGTGCGGGCATTTCTTCTCGCCATGGCGGTCTGCCCCATGTGCATCCTCGGGGTTGGCTGCGAGCGCGCGCAGAGCGAGGAGTTGCATTTCGGCAAGGGTGCCGCTGCGGCGTCTGCTGCAGGGCTGATCACACTGCGACCTGAGTCCCGCAAGTTCGTCGAGGTCGCCACCATCAGCGCCGATTCTGCGCCGGCTCTGGTGCAGGCGCCGGGCCGGGTGGCGTTTCGCGATGGTGCGGTGGCACGGGTGGGCGCGCCGGTGCACGGACGGGTGGTTGCCATCGTCGTGCACGTCGGCGACTTGGTGCACAAGGGCCAGCATCTGCTGACGCTCTCCAGTCCCGATGCCGCCAGCATGAACGCTGACTTCCAGCGCGCTCAAGTCGCGGAGCGCGCTGCGTTGGCCGAGGTAGCGCGGCAGCGCAACATGATGGCGAAGGGTGTAGGCATCCAGAGCGATCTGGCCGCGACGGAGGCTCGCTGGGAGGAAGCGCGTGCCGAGCTCAACCGTGCTCGTACGGCGTCGGCATTTCTGGGGCGCGGCGGCCACGACGGCACCATCGAGGTGCGCGCGCCGATCGACGGCGATGTGCTGGCACTGCGCACCACGTTGGGCGCCACCGCGCAGCCCGACGGCGATCCGCTGGTCGAGCTCGGTGACCCGAATGATCTGTGGATGGTGACGGAGGTCTTCGAGCGCGAGCTGCCGCTGGTGCGGGTCGGCGCGAAGGCGAGCGCCGTGGTGGCCTCGATGGCCGACTCCGTGAAGCTGCACGTGCTGAGTGTCGGCGCCGCGGTCGACCCGGCCACGCGCCGCGCACCCGCGTATCTGGCGTTCGAGATTCGCGAGCCGAGCCTGCGCTCGGGCATGTATGCGCGCGTCAGCATCGAGGCCAACCCCGAAGGTGGCGTCGGCGTGCCCGCCTCTGCGGTGCTGGTCAAAGAGGGCGGCCGCACCTTCGTCTACGTGGTCGTGCCAGAGGGTGGCTTCCGCCTGCGAGAAGTCAGCGTCGGGCACCCAGTGGACGGTCGAGTGCCTGTCTTCACCGGTCTGCGCAGCGGCGAACAGGTCGTCGTCAAAGGCGCTCTCTTGCTGGATACCGCAGCCGAGCAACTGCTCTAAGCGGGGGAGCCTCATGTTATCTGCACTGATTAGTTGGTCGGTCCGACGACGGTTCGCCGCCTGCGCGATCACCTTGGCGATCGCAGCGTTCGGCCTGCACGGTTATCTGAGCACGCCGATCGAAGCCTATCCCGACGTCACCAACTACCAGGTGAACGTGATCTCACAGCTGCCAGGCCTCGCTCCCGAAGAGATCGAGCGCCAGGTGACCGTGCCGCTGGAGCGCGCGCTCAACGGCACGCCCGGCATGATCAGCATGCGCAGCGAGAGCCTCTTCGGTCTCTCGCTCATCTTCATCACCTTCGACGACGACGTCGATGTCTTCAAGGCACGCACTCGGGTCGGCGAGCGCATCCGCGGTGCCAACGTTCCCGAGAACACCGACGTCGCACTCGGCCCCGAGGCCACACCGCTCGGGCAAGTGTTTCAATATCGGCTGGCCAGTGATCGCCACGACCTCTACGAGCTGCGCGCCACCCAAGAGTGGACCATCGAGCGCATCTTCAAGCAGGTGCAGGGCGTCGCGGATGTCGTCAGCTTCGGCGGCTACGTCAAGGAGTTCCACGTCCAGGTGGATCCCACGCGTCTGGATGCGCACCGCCTCACGCTGCAAGACGTGATCGAGGCGCTGAGTCGCTCCAACCTGAACACCAGCGGTGGCTTTCTGCGTCAGGGTGACCAGGAGCTGACCATTCGCGGCATCGGGCTGATCAACGGCGCCCAAGACATCCAACACGTGGTGCTCAAGAGCGACCAGGGCATCACCGTCACGGTGGGTGACATCGCACGCGTCCTGCAGTCACGCACGCCGCGGCGCGGCACCGTCGCGATCAATGACCAACGCGAGGCCGTCGAGGGCTTCGTGCTCCTGCGACGCGGCGAGAACCCCTCGCTCGTGCTGGAGGGCATCCACGAGAAGGTCCGCGAGCTCAACCAGAAGATCTTGCCCAAGGGCATGACCATCGAGCCCTTCTACGACCGCACGACGCTGGTCGGACGAACGCTCGCCACGGTTCATCACAACTTGCTCGAAGGCTTTGCGCTGGTGGTCGCGCTGGTCTGGCTCTTCCTGCGCACGCTGCGCGGCTCGCTGATCGTGGCGGTGGTGATCCCGCTCTCGTTGCTCGCCGCCTTCGCCGGCCTGTACCTGCTCAAGATGCCGGCCAACCTGATCTCGATGGGCGCCATCGA
>JADGRG010000161.1 GCA_017881145.1 Sandaracinaceae bacterium
ACTGCGCTCGCTCGGAGGCGCCGAGCCTCCCGCGTCGCCCACCAGCGGCGACAGCATCCCGCTCACCTCGCGTGTCGCGGTGCGCTCTCCGCTCTCTGGCGTCGTCTCGGCACGCTTGGCAGTGCTTGGCGGCGCGGTCGTCCCGGAGAAATCACTCTTCGAGATCACGGCCAAAGGACATGTCGTCGTGCTCTTGCGCTTCCCCGAATCAGCCTCCGATGTGCCCCGCACCGGCACTGCTGCCACGCTGCGGCCTCGTGCATCGAGCGGCAGTGCCGGCAGCTGCAGCGCCAGCGTGCGCGGCGAGCTCGGCACGGTGAATCCGGAAACGCGCACCCGTTCGATCCGTGTCGAGCCGACCGAAGCCTGCGCGTGGTTGGTGCCGGGAGGCTTCGTCAACGTGGAAGTTGCGGCCGTGAAGGACGCGCGCATCACCGCAGTGCTCGCCGTGCCGCGCGATGCCATCGTCGATGTGAAGGGCTTGTCCTCGGTCTTCGTCGCGGGCGCGACGCCGGGCACCTTCGAGCTGCGCGCGGTGCGCATCGGCGCCGAACAAGGCGAGCTCTCGGAGATCGAGCTGGGTGTGCGTGAAGGCGAGCGGGTCGCTGTGGTGGGTGCGCCTCTACTCAAGGGCGAAGTGTTGCGCTCGGAGCTCTCGCCATGATCGGTCGGCTCGTCGGCTGGTCGCTCTCGCACCGCTTCCTGGTATGGCTGGCGGTGCTTGGCTTGATCGCCTTCGGGCTGCAATCCTACGTCGAGCTACCCATCGACGCGGTTCCCGACATCACCAACATCCAGGTGCAGGTCCTTACCAACGCACCCGGCCTGTCGCCGCTCGAAGTCGAGCAACTCGTCACCCGCCCGGTCGAGCTCTCGATGGCCGGCATGCCCGGCGCGACGCTGGTTCGCTCTACGTCACGCTCCGCGGTCTCTGCCGTCACCATCATCTTTCGCGACGACGTCGACCTCGCCTACGCGCGCGCTCTGGTGTCGCAGCGCTTACCTGCCGCACGCGAAGCTATCCCCAAAGCAGCGAACCGACCCGAGCTCGGACCGATGACCACCGGCCTCGGCGAGATCTACCACTTCACGCTGGGTTGGCCGGGCCATACCGCGCGCGACACACGCACGCTCTTCGATTGGGAGATCGCGTTCTCGCTGCGCTCGGTGCCGGGCGTGGTCGAGGTCAACGCTTGGGGTGGGCTCTCGCGCCAGGTCGAAGTGCGCTTGCGCCCGGCCGACATGCAGGCGCTAGGCATCACGCAGCGCGAGATCGAAGAATGTTTGCTCGGTGGCGGACAGAACGGCGGCGGCGGCGCGCTGGAGCGCAGCCAAGAGCAGGTGCTGGTGCGCATGGACGGCCAGTATCGTTCCGTCGACCAAGTCGCACTGCAGGTGGTGCGAACGCGCCAGGGCGGACTACCGATCCTGGTGCGCGATGTCGCAACGGTGCGCAGCGGCGAGGCGTTTCGTTCATCGGCCGCCACCGCCGACGGCAAAGGAGAAACTGTCTACGGCATGGTCCAGATGATCGCAGGCGGCAACGCCCACGATGTGGTGCCCAAGGTCGAAGAGCGCCTGCGCGAAATCCAGAAGCGACTGCCCGCCGGTGTTCGCATCGAGCCATTCTACGCGCGCACGGCGTTCGTCAACCACGTGCTCGACACGGTGAAGCGCTCGCTGCTGGAGGGCGGCATCATCGTCATCCTCGTGCTCTTCCTCTTCTTGGGAAACGCGCCGGCTGCGATCGTGGTGGCGACCGCGATCCCGCTTTCGATGCTGGGTGTCTTCGCCTGCATGCACGCGCTCGGGATGAGCGGCAACCTGATGAGCCTGGGAGCGGTCGACTTCGGACTGGTGGTGGATGGCGCTGTCGTCGTGGTCGAAGGCGCGCTCGCCACCATGGCGGCCAAGCACATGCGCGCGCGCGAAGCGCTGATCCGCGAAGGCGTCACGGTGGGTGGGCCGATCGCCTTCGGTGTATTCATCATCGGCGTGGTGTACCTGCCGGTGCTGCTCCTCGAAGGCGTCGAGGGCAAGATGTTTCGGCCGCGTGCCTTCACCGTGCTCTTCGCGCTAGGCACCGCGCTCGTGCTCTCGTTCACCTTCATCCCCGTGCTGGCCTCGGTGATGATCAAGCACGCTTCGCACACGGATTCGTTCATCGTGCGCCAGGTGCGTCGCGCTTACGACCCGGTGCTCCGGCTAACCATGCGACGACCCTTCATCGCGGTCGCAGCCGCTTTGATCTCGCTTGCGGTCGGCATCGGTACAGCCATCGGCCGCGGCGCGGAGTTCGTCCCGCGCCTTGAAGAAGGCGACCTCGTCATCCAGGTGACGCGACCACCGAGCGTGTCACTGACCGAGGCCGTCACTGGCACCAGCATCGTCGAGAAGACGCTGCTTGGCTTTCCCGAAGTGCGCCACGTGGTCTCGCGCATGGGCAGCCCCGATGTCGCAACCGACATCATGGGCATCGAGCAGGCCGACGTGTTCGTGTTTCTGACGCCGCGCGAGACCTGGAAGAGCGCGCAGACACGCGAGGGGCTGGTGGCGCTCTTCGAGCCTGCGTTGCGCAAGAACCTTCCGGGAACGCTCTTCTCGTTCACGCAGCCGATCGAGATGCGTTCGCAGGAGCTCCTGGGCGGACTCAAGACGGATGTCGGCGTCAAAGTCTTCGGCGACAACTTGCGGGACCTGACACGCATCGCTGGCGAGGTGCAGCGGGTGCTGACGAGCGTGCGGGGCTCGGCTGACGTGCGTGCCGAACCCACGACCGGACTCTTGGTCGCAACCGTGCGGCCCAACGTGCCCAAGATGGGCCGGCTCGGTGTGCGCCCCGAGGATCTGCGCGTCGCCATCGAGTCGCTGCGCGCTGGACGCGTGGTGGGCACGCTGGTCGAGGGCGAGCGGCGCTTCGAGGTCGCAGTGCGACTGGACGTCCCGCCCGATCCAGATGTAGCGGTGCTCCGTAACCTACCGTTAGTGCTCTCCGATGGACGCGTGTTGCCGCTGGGCGACGTCGCTGACATCAGCATCGACGACGGCCCAGCGCAGATCAGCCGCGAGCAGGCGCGCCGCCGCGTGCTCATCGAAGCCAACGTGCGCGGCCGTGACCTCGCTTCCTTCGTGACCGAGCTCAAGCAGAAGCTGCCAAGCATCGAGCTGCCCGCTGGCTACTACTTCACGCTCGCCGGGCAATACGAGAACCTCACCCGCGCCGCAGCACGCCTCGCCATCATCGTGCCGCTGACCCTGGCCTCGATCTTCCTGATGCTCTACATGACGTTCCGACGCGTGTTGCCCGCCGTCATGATCTTCTTGAACAT
>JADGRG010000162.1 GCA_017881145.1 Sandaracinaceae bacterium
AACCCAGCTCACGAAGCTTCCAGGTCGCACCCGGCGAGCGCCTGCTGGATGTGCTCGACGACCATCCCGAGTTGGGGATGCCTCTCGGCTGCCGGTCCGCCAACTGCGGGACCTGCCGGGTCCGCGTGTTGAGCGGTGCCGAGGCCTTGCTTCCCGCGGACGAGTGGGAGGCATCCATCTTGGACCTACACGCGGCCGGCAGCGACGAGCGGCTCGGCTGTCAGCTTCGCTTCAAGGCGGATGTGTCGGTTCCCGCCGTGACACTGGACCGGATGCCATGAGGGCCGGCGACTGGCTACGTACGCGATTGAAGAGCTGTCGAAAAATCGGCGCAGAGCGAGCGCGCCCGCAGAAAAAACCGCAGGAATACTCTCGTATTTCGAGGATTTTTTCGAGGACGTAAGCCGCTATGAGCCATTTTTCGACAGCTCTTGAGCCGCGCTCAAGCCTTCGGCGGATCGGTGGTGGCCGGCGGGTTGCGCGCCATACGCAGATACATCTGCGCGGCTTTGTTGTCGGGCTCCAGGCGCAGTGCCTCTTCCCAAAGCTCGCTGGCCTTCTGGCGCTGCCCGCTCACCAAGAGCAACACGCCCATCGCCACCCGCGCCGGGTTGTAGCTCGGCCGCACCCTGATGGCTTCTTCGAGCTCATAGCGCGCGGCAACCAAGTCCCCGAGCTGTCGGTAGACGTTGGCGAGCTTCACACGCAGATCCGCAAAGTGCGGGCAGAGCCGAATCGCGTTGCGATACTCCTGCACCGATTCGTTAGGCATGCCGACATCGAGATACGCCTGGGCTAGCTCGGCGTGGATGTTGGCGATCTTGCCCTTCGCAAAGGAGTCGACCTCCTCGGCGCCACGCACATCACGGCTGATCGCGCCGCGATACACCTGTTGGGCTTTTTCGTATTCGCCGAGATCGTTGTAGGTGACGGCAAGGTTGAGCGCAGCCTCGGTGTAGTGCGGGTTCAGCTCGACGGCGTGGCGAAACTCGTCACGCGCTTCTTCGAGGTGCCCCTTGTCGTGGTGGATCACGCCCATCATGTTGTGCACGTCTGCAAAACGGTTGCCGTCTTGCCCGATGACCTTCGACAGAAAGTGCTCGGCCTTGTCGTATTCGCGCTTCTCGTAGTGCTCACGCCCGAGCGCGATCGCCTGCTTGACCTTGTCGTCCAAGTCCATCCGAAGCGAAAGCCTACCGTGGGCGCGCCTCGCTGTCAGCCGCTCAAATGACCGAGCTGGCTTCTGGATCACCAGAATGCACAGCGCGCCGCGACACGCGGGTGCCGGCAAGCCCCTGTACGGACGCTGCGGATTCAGCGAGCGCTAGCTAGAAACGCATGAAGCGCGAGACACGAGCGAGGCGCTCCCGGCTCAGCTTGGGTGAGTTAGCTCGGAGAGGCGGTCACGCGCGGTGGCCGCACGCTCGCTCTTCGGAAAGCGCGCGGTGAGCTCTTGGAACGCTTCCTTCGCCTCTTTGCGCTGATGAAGGTCGAGGTAGGCTTCGCCGAGCAAGAAGAGAGCCTCGGGCTCATAGCCGCTGCCGGGGTAGACCGAAACCAGGGTACGCAACCGGCCAATCGCAGCGGCCAAGTGGTCGCCGCGCAGGTAGAAGCGCGCCACGTAGAGCTCATGGGCCGCCAGCAGCTTCACGGCGCGTTCCGCCATCCGCTTGGCGCGAGCCACCAGGGGATCCTCGGGGAAATCGAGCAGGAAGCGCCGCAAGAGCTTGAGCGACTCCTGGGTGTAATGTTGCTCGCGCTCGTGGCTGGGCGGTGAGAGCAGCCACTCCGAAGGGATCTGGTCGAAGTTGCAGAGCGCGACCATGAAGCGCGCGTAGGAAACCTCGACGTGCGAGGGGCGATAGCGCACGAACTGCTCGAAGGCCTGGATGGCCTCGGCGTACTTGCCGTCGTGATGCATGCAGTCGGCGATGCGCAGCTCGGAGAGCGCGGCAAAGCGCGTATACGGATACTGACGACGCACGTTGCGGAACGCCGGCTCGGCACGGATGCAATCGTTGTCGTAGAAGTCGTCGAGAGCGGCTGCGTAGGCGCGCCGAGCGTTGTCACCATAGTTGAGACTGGAAGCCGCAGAGCCACCGCAACCCAAGAGCGCCGCCGAGAGCAAGACGAGCGCTACAGCTCGCGCGGCGTGGCGCGGGAAGGCGGATCTAGTAGCGAGTGACGTCGACGGCATATTCGGACCTGGTTCGGACCTGGCAGCGCAGCGGATCGGGCCAAGCGCGGGCTACCGTGTACTAGAGGCGTTGCGGGAAATCCACCCGAGCTGGCCCGCCGCGGTCGCTCCCGGGATGGACTCACCTTGTAACTTGGGGCGATTCGAAGCAATTGGGCGGGTGAGACGCCTGTACCGGGCGGCTCGGGACAAAGGGCTCGGTTGGCCATGAATAGGTCCTTGCTGCAGAGGGTTTTGGCTTCGGCGCTGGTGCTTGGTCTCGGCGCGCAACGCGCATGGGCAGAGCCGTCCGCCGTTCCCAAGGATGAAGCCGGAGCCAGCGCGCTGACCGCGCAGGCTCGCCAGCTGATCCATGCCGGCGACCTGAAACGAGCCGAGAGCTTGCTGCGGAAAGCCGCCGAGCTGCGGCATCAGTCGCTCGACTCGCTCTACGAGCTTTCGCGCGTGAAGTTCGCTTCGGGCGACTACAACCGTTCGCGAGCCTCGTGCAAAGCGCTCTCGGACAAGGACCCGAACGCAGCCTTGACCAACCTCTGCCTGGGGCGAGCGTTTCTGGTTTTTCGGCGCGCGTCACGAGCGCAGGAATACCTCGACAAAGCGCGAGCCAGCGACCCGAACCACGTGGAGGTCGTGCTGGCCACGGCCGACATGCTGCGCCTGACCGGCGAGGTCCAAGCCAGCCGTGCCGCCTACGAACAAGCGCTGAAGCTGGATGCAAACAACGCCGATGCCTACTTCGGCCTCGGCCAGCTCTGCCTGATTGCGCCGGACGAAGCAGGCGCACGCAAAGCCTTTCGCGATGCACTGGCACGCGAGCCCGAATGGCCCGACGCGCTCTACGAGCTGGGTCGTTTGCTGGAAGGCGACGAAGCGCTGGCGCTGCTCGACAAAGCCGTGGCCGCGCGCCCCAAGTGGACACAGGCACGCGTGGCGCTCGGTGAAGCGAGGCTGCATGCAGGGCACTTGCCCGCGGCCGAGGCGCTCTTTCGCGAAGTGCTCAAGACCAGTCCCGGCGACGCGCTCGCCCACGCACGCTTGGGGATGGTGCTCGAAGCCAAGCACGACCTTCCGGGCGCCGAGAACGAGCTGAAGCTGGGCCTACGCGGCGCGCCGAACGACACCCAGGCCACACTCTGCCTGGCACGCGTCTACGCGCAGACCGACCGAGCCGAAGACGCCTTCAGCACGTTTCAAACGGCCGCCGGCCTGGACCGTCACAGCCCGCGGCCGCTGATCGACGCTGGCGTGGTCGCGATGCAGGCGGGGCGCAACGCGCTGGCGCAAGCGTTTTTCGAGAAGGCGATTGAACGCGCACCGAAGTCGGCCGAGGCACAAGCGCGCTACGCCGACGTCCTGCTCGCGCGTGGCGACAAGGCCAAAGCCAAGGAACACTACGGGCTCGCGCTGGGCGGCGAAGGCACCGTCGATCGCGAAGCCGTCCAACAACATCTCAAAGCCCTGAAGTAGGCCCGTGCGCACGGAAATCTCGAAAACCTTTCCGCTGGAATCCGCCCACCGCTTGCCGCACGTCCCCGCAGGACACAAGTGCGCGCGGCTGCACGGGCACAGCTTTCAGGTCACGTTGCACGTGACCGGTCCGATCGATCCGCAGCTGGGCTGGATCATCGACTTTGCAGAGATCACCCGCGCCTGGCAGCCGATGCACGAGCTGCTCGACCATCGCTGTCTGAACGACGTCCCCGGTCTCGAAAACCCCACCAGCGAGAACCTCGCGAGCTTCGTGCTCACGCAGGTGAAGCTGGTAGGCGCGAAGCTCAGCGCCGTCACCGTCGCCGAGACCTGCACGGCGCGCTGCACCATCCATGCCGACGAGCCTTGAAAAAGCCCGCGGCGGAAGCCGTGCCGTGGTGATGGGCACGTTCACGCTGGGCATGCTCGCCGGCGTGACGCTGCACCAGAGTCTGTCGCCAACGCAAACGCAACAGCCGGTCTTCCAGGGCTGGATGAAAGTCTGGGCGGATGGCCTGCTGCGCGTGTTCGGCGTGGACAGCGCCCTGGCCTCGCCACTTCCACCCGAGTCGAGCGGCGCGCGCCTGGTGGTCTCGAACCACCGCTCGCCGATCGACATCCTCCTGCTCTTGCGTCATTTCGGTGGAGTCGTTCTCTCGCGCGGTGATGTCGCCAAGTGGCCCGTGCTCGGGCTTGCCGCGCGGCGCGCCGAGACCATCTTCGTCGATCGCCAAGACACCATGAGCGGCGTGCAAGCGGTGCGTTCGATAAGGCAAAGGCTCTCGCGCGGGCGCACCGTGATCGTGTTTCCCGAGGGCACGACTCATCGCGGAGACGTCGTGCAGCCCTTCCAAGAAGGAGCCTTCGTCGCCGCCCGCGGCTTGCCTGTCGAGATCGTCCCCGTGGGCATCGCTTACCAGGCCGGCGCCGAGTTCGTGGACGAGACTTTCATCGAGCACATGACGCGCGTCGCCGGCCGGCCCGTCACGCGCGTCGCCTGTGCGGTGGGCGAACCACGTCCCATGCAAGGCAGCCGCAAAGCGCTGGCCGCAAGCCTCAGCGCCGAGGTGCAGACGCTGGTGCACGAGGCACGCCAGAGGCTCGACTCCCGGAAGGGAAGTTGAATGCAGCACCCTGTGCCGCGTACAACGTTGACCTAGGAGGTGCGCCCCATGCCCCGAACACTGCGTTTGACCTGGTTGCTTTGCGCCATCGGGCTCGCATACTGGCCCGCGATCAGCCACGCCGAGCCGCCGCCGTCAGCGGCAACTGGCCCAAAGGTTAAAGCAGGGCCCAGCTGCCAGCTCCAGGAGACGGAAGCCCCGCGCGGCGGACGCATCGTCGTCTCGGGCGAGCGCTTCGGGCAAGCCCCTGTGGTGCGGATCGGCGGCAAGGTGGCGCGCATCCTGGAACGCCATACCGACAAGATCTCCGTCCAAGTCGCCCGCGACTCAGACGGCGGTCTCGTGACCGTGCAAGCCAGCGGCAAAACCGCCGAGTGCGGCTCGCTCACCATCATCGGCAAGGATCGCTAGCGGCGACGCGTCCGAGCGGTCGCGGTGTGCCCGGCAGCCTTGCACTCAAGACGCCGAGCCATGCGCGCCAAAGCTCTCGGGCAAGCGTGCGGGCGGTGTCCTGCGGTGGTCGTCGAACGAAAAGGGCGGATACGCTTCGACCAACGACGCGTGGTAGACGAAGAACCGTGCCATCCACGCTACGTACTTACGTTGGAACGCGTGGAGACCGGAAGGGTAGCGTTCGGTGAAAAGGATCATCACCGCCGCGAGCAGCCACACGATTCCCGAAACCAGGCCCAGGATGGCCAACACGAATGCGTGCGGGATGCTGAGCAAGAGCCGCGCGAGCGCATGCCCCACGCTAGGTGTTCCGGTCGGCTGCACGATCAGGCGAGCATGCCTGGGCTGCGACGGTAGCGGGAAGCGATCGGTGACGAAGAGCAGATAGGCATAGAGCCCGATCACCCATTCGAGCGACAAGACCAACCAGTGCGAATCCTCGTCCAGAAACCCAGCTCCGCCTTTGCGCGAGATGAGGATGGCCACGACGACTGGTAGGAGCAGGTAGAGCGCTCCGAAAATGCCGCCCATCGACTGGTGCAA
>JADGRG010000163.1 GCA_017881145.1 Sandaracinaceae bacterium
ACTGTGACTGGGTCGAGGCGCAATCCGCGCAGGTGTTGGTGGTCGCCTTGCAGACGGCCCTGTCGCCGCTGCGCCGCTGCCAGCAGCAGCGCAGAGAGCATCGGCATGCTGCCGCTGCGACGACGACACGCGCTGCTTATCACTGCCCTCCGCAGTAATCGTTGGGTGCGGCGGTGCCGCACGCCTTGTCGCCGGGGCAACTATCGCTCGAGTCGCATGCGTAAGTGCAGCGGTTGGGGGTCAAGCCACCAATCGTGCGGCAGAGCGCGCCGGAGGAGCCACACTCCGCATCGGTGTTGCCGGGACACGTCTTGCCCGCCACCAGACCCAGGATGGTCTCGCAGCTCGTCTTAGTCTCGTCGATGCTGCAGTACTTTTCCTCTGGCGAGCCGGAGACACTGGTCCGTTGGAACGAAGGCGTGAAGCCATACGGCTGGCTGCAGCCCGTCGCGAGGCGCTTCATGCAGTAACTGCCGTGGGCATTTCCTTGGAAGAAGAGCGGCACGCAGCGATAGTTTGCCTTGCACTCGCTATCGGCGGCGCAGCTCTCGCAGACGTTCTTGGAAGCCACCGGCGTGGTGGTGCACGTCTTGGTCGCCGGATTGCACGAGTCGCCAGCGCATTTGGTCTCGTTCGCTGCCGTGCACTGCACGCACTCTCCAGAGGCACAAACGTTCTTGCCCGCGATGAGGCTGCAGTCAGCGTCGTGGGCGCACGCGGTGCAGATGTGGTTGGCGCACAGTGACTTGGTTGCGCTCGGGCACTCGGTGTTGGTGTTGCACTCCACGCAGGTGTTGGTGTTCGCATCGCAGACAGGCGTGTTGCCGGTGCAGGCCACCTTGTCATTGGCCGTGCACTGCACGCAGGTGTTGGCGGTGGCGGCGCAGACCGGCTTACCCGACGCAGCCGTGCAAGCAGCATGGCTGCTGGCCGAGCACTGCACGCAGGCGTTGGCGCTGACATCGCAGACGGTCTTGTCCCCGCTGCAGCCCGGTGCACACGCCGGCTGCGCTTCACCGACGATATCGATCTTCTTGTCCGTCCGACCCGAGAAAACGGTCAGCGCATCGTCGACGCATTAACGGAGTTCGGCTTCGGCGCCGTGGGCCTAAGCGCGGACGACTTCGTAGCGCCTGACCGAGTCATCCAACTCGGCCGCATCCCCAATCGCGTCGATCTACTAACGCAGATCTATGGGGTCACCGTCGACGAAGTCTGGCGGGATCGCGTGCCTGCGAATCTAGACGGTCTCCAAGTGATGATGATCGGCAGAGCCGCGTTGATACGAAATAGACGAAACCGAGAAACCGTACACCGTCCCCGCTCCCGCTGCCCCTGGTCACCTCCGAAGCGCATCTCGCCTTCCCGTCCTCCGCGCCTTCCTGTGAATCCTCTCCGAAGCGGCTAGCCACGTGCCGCAACCACGCCCGCTGCCCGCGGTACCGCGCTCTGGTTTCAACGCTCCCCGACTTCACCGCGCCCAGAGCAAGCCTAGCTCGAGCTCGATGGCATCGAAGGGCTCGGCGCGGATGCGCGCGTCGTCTGCGAAGGTGGCGACTAGAAGGTACGCGTCGTTCGCAAGCCGGAAGATCTCGAGTGTTCGTGCGTCGGGGTCGACCAGCCATAGGTGTTTGACCCGCTCGCGCAGATAGACATCACGCTTGTGCGTGCGATCGAGGCGTTGCGTTGCTGGAGACAACACCTCGCATGCCCAGTCGGGCGCCAGGTCGAAGTAGGCGGCGTGGGGCAGCTCAGGTACGCGCTCGCGACGCCACCCTGCAAGATCCGGAACAAGGATGTCGGGCAGCGGGCGCGGGCCAAGGTGTAGCTCCGGCTCGTCGAGGATGATCCACCCGCCGGGGCCGCCACGGCCGCGCTTGAACGGTGGACCAAGCTCCTCGCCCAAAGTCGACGACGCTTGCGAATGACCCAGGGTTGGGCGCGGCTGCGCGTAGAGCTGGCCGTGGACAACTTCCCCAACCACGTGGGCAGGCAGCGCTTCCCACTCCGCATAGACGTCGTATGCGCGCACCGGCTCGCCCATCGCCCGATGATGCCATGGGCAAGAGGTGCGAGCCAATCGAGGTGCTAGTCCTGCCCCTACAGAAGACAGGCCGAATCCCGCCTCGCTGCGCGGTTGCCGCTGCCAGCCAGCCGTCTCCGAAAAGCAGCTATGCTCCAACGTATGCGGCGTGCTCCACGCATCTGCGGGATGGTCCTCACGCTCAGTGCCTGGGCGTGCGGCCAAGCGCGGGCGGACGCGGACCAAGGCGCGGTGCTGCACGAATACGTGCCGGATGTCGAGCCGAACGAAGCGGCGCTGGCACTCGGGCAGGGGCAGAGTCGCTCGGCGAGCGTGGTCTACAACGGTGAAGTGCTGGAACCCGAGGGCGCCGATGCTGCGGAGAGCATGCCGTCGCTGGTCGGGACGCCGGGCGATGGTGTGCTTGGCGAAGCGCCGGGGCAGCGCTCGCGGAGCTTCCGTCCTGATCGACTGACCGAGCTCGAAGGCACGCTCGACTACTACGAAGCCTTCAATCCTGCGATCGCGCCCTTCAAGCGGGTCACCAGCCTGGATGCGACCCGGCTCGATGCGGACGGCGTCACGCCTGTGCTCGGCGTTCACAACCCTCGTCGTCAGGAAGTGCCGGTGGAAAGCGCGGATGCGAAGCCGCCTGATGCACGTGCGCGCGACAGGTTCTGGGGCGATGTGCTGCTGGACTTCAGGTCTTCCGCTCTCTTGCCGCTGCCTTCGGTGAGTCCCGAGTCGCGCATCTTGAACCTGCAGACCTCGCCCAAGGTGCGGGTGCGCATCGAGCGTGACGGCGCCGACAACTACTTCGTGCGGCTGCTTGCGCCCCCGCCGCCTGCGCCGGTGCGGATGGTGTTTCTGACCGATGCACCTCGCTCCTACTTCGGCGTCGAGATCCCGCACGCCAAGGTTTCCGCGTTGTCGAGCGAGGTGCCGCCTCTCGACGCGAGCATCGCGCGGCGCGCGCGGGCCTTTGCCGCGGAGCTGGGGCTCTCGGCGCAGAGCGACCTGCACACGGCGCTGCATACGCTGACGCGCTACTTCCGGCAGTGGAACGAGTCGGCCGTGCCGCCGCCCGATACCGGTGACCTCTACTCGGATCTGGTCCACGCCAAGAAGGGCGTGTGCCGGCATCGCGCCTACGCGTTCGTGGTGACCGCGCAAGCGCTGGGCATTCCCGCCCGCTTTCTGCAAAACGAGGCGCACTCGTGGGTCGAGGTGAAGTTGCCCAGCGCGGGCTTCCTGCGCATCGATCTGGGTGGCGCGGCGCACGGTTTGACCACGCACGGTGCGTCGGACCGGCCCGTCTACACACCGGTGCAGCCCGACACTCTGCCGCGTCCCGAGGCCTACCGACAGAGTTACTCCGCGCTGCAACAAGGCGTGAC